>JAODNF010000132.1 GCA_025464915.1 Frankiales bacterium
GCCGACGACCTGCGCGCCGCGCTCATCCGCAGCGCGGAGAGCGCCTACGCGGCCGTCGCCGTCCCGGTGGAGGGCACGGTCCTGACGGTGGCCCGCGAGGCCGCTGCCGCGGCCAGGGGCACCGACCTTGCCGCCGTCGTCCGCTCCGCCCGGGCGGCCGCGGCAGCCGCCCTCACGCGCACACCCGACCTGCTCCCTGCGCTCAAGGCCGCAGGCGTCGTCGATGCGGGGGGCCGGGGCTGGTGCGTGCTGCTCGAGGCGCTCGAGCGGGTCGTCACCGGCGAGGTCGTCCCGTCCGCGGTCACGGTCGCAGCCACCCGTGCCCTCGTGGCGGCCAGGGAGACGGGCAGCGAGGAGTTCGGGTACGAGGTGATGTACCTGCTCCGGGAGGCCACGGACGGCTCCGTCGCCACCCTCAGGGAGGTCCTCGGCGCCCTCGGCGACTCGCTGGTCGTCGTCGGGGCTGACGGCCTGTTCAACGTCCACGTCCACGTCAACGACGTCGGCGCGGCCATCGAGGCGGGCGTCGTCGCCGGCCGCCCGTTCGACATCAGGGTCACGCGCTTCGCCGACCACGTCGTCGTGCGCGACCGGCTCGTGGTCGCCGTGGCCTGTGGCGCGGGGCTGGTGAACGCGTTCGAGGAGACCGGGGCCGTCGTCGTGGAGGGCGGCCCCACCGCCAACCCGTCGACCGCCGAGCTGCTCGCCGCGCTGCAGGGCGCCCGCGAGGTCGTGCTGCTGCCCAACGACCGCAACGTGCAGGCGGTCGCCCAGGCCGCGGCGGAGCAGGCCCGTCTCGAGGGACGGTCGGTGGCCGTCGTACCCACGCGGTCCGTGCTCCAGGGCCTCGCTGCGGCGAGCCTCGCGGACCCCGGACGCGCGTTCGATGACGACGTCGCCGCCATGGCGGCGGCCGCCGGTGCCACCCGCTGGGGAGAGGTCACGAGCGCGGTCCGTGACGCCACGACGCCCGCGGGTGAGTGCCGCGTCGGCGACGTGCTCGGGCTGCTCGACGGCACCGTCGTGCGGGTCGGTCAGGACGTGGACCTGGTGGCCCGCGAGCTGCTGCACCGGCTGCTGGAGCCCGGCGGGGAGCTGGCGACCGTGATCGTCGGGTCGTGCGCCGACACCGGCGTGGGGGAGCGGCTGGCCGGCTGGTTGTCGGAGGTGCACCCGAGGATCGAGGTCGTGGTCCTGCAGGGAGACCAGCCGCACTACCCGTTGCTGCTGGGGGTCGAGTGAGGCTCGACCTGCCGCTGGTGAAGGCGCTGGGGGACAAGACCGCCAAGGCGATGGCCGCCAAGCTCGACCTGCACACCGTCGGCGACCTGCTGCACCACTACCCGAGGCGCTACTTCGAGCCGGGTCAGCTGACGGCACTCGACGAGCTGACCGTCGGCGAGCACGTCACGGTGATGGCCAAGGTCCGCAGCAGCCAGTCGCGGGTCGCCCGGAGCGGCAAGCAGATGGGCAAGGTCGTCGTCACCGACGGCACCGGCACCCTGTCCCTGGCCTTCTTCGGCAAGACCGCCACGTGGCAGTGCGAACGGCTCAAGCCGGGTGGCGTTCACCTGTTCGCCGGCGTCGTCAGCACCTTCAACGGCGAGCGGCAGCTCACGCACCCCGAGGTGTTCATCGACGCCGACGAGGAGGACGCGCTCCGCATCAAGCCGATCTACCCGGCCAGCGCCGGCCTCGACACCAAGGCGATCGGCAAGGCGGTCGGCCTGGTCCTCGACGTGGCCGAGATCGACGAGGACCCGCTGCCCCACGAGCTCCGGCTCGAGCACGAGCTGATGCCGCTGCGCGACGCGCTCACCCTCGTGCACCGCCCGAACACGATGGACGACGTCCGTCGGGCCCGTTACCGGTTGCGGTGGGACGAGTCCTTCGTGCTGCAGGTGGTGCTGGCCCAGCGCCGCCGGGAGCTCGAGGACCAGGGTGGCACGTCCCGGGGCGGCCGTTTCGGGGGGCTGCTCGACCTGTTCGACGCCTCCTGCCCCTGGGTCCTCACCGACGGTCAGCTCGAGGTGGGCAAGACCCTGCACACCGAGCTGTCGCGCCCGCACCCGATGCACCGGCTGCTGCAGGGAGAGGTCGGCTCAGGCAAGACGGTCGTCGCCCTGCGCGCCATGCTCACCGTCGTCGACTCGGGGGGACAGGCCGCGCTGCTCGCCCCCACCGAGGTGCTCGCTCAGCAGCACGCCCGGTCCTTGCTGTCCCTGCTGGGCGACCTCGCGACGGCCGGGGAGCTCGGCAGCCCCGAGGAGGCCACCCGGATCACGCTGCTCACCGGCTCCGTGCAGGGCGCCGCCCGCCGCCGCGCTCTCGACGAGATCGCCTCGGGGGAAGCCGGCATCGTCGTGGGCACGCACGCCCTGATGAGCGAGGGCGTCGAGTTCCGGGACCTCGGGCTGGTGGTCGTCGACGAGCAGCACCGGTTCGGCGTCGAGCAGCGGGAAGCCTTGCGTGCCAAGGGAAAGCACCCGCACATGCTCGTCATGACGGCGACGCCGATCCCGCGCACCGTCGCGATGACGGTCTTCGGCGACCTCGAGGTCTCGACCCTGCGCGAGCTGCCTCGCGGCAGGTCCCCGATCACGACGCACGTCGTGGCCAACCGGAGCGAGGGGCTCCAGCAGGCGATGCAGCTCGTGAAGGAGCAGGTCGCCGAGGGGCGGCAGGCGTTCTTCGTCTGCCCGCGCATCGGTGACGAGGAGCCCCCGAAGTCCGAGGACGGCGAGCGGCCCCCGCTCTCCGTCATCGACGTCGCGCGCGGCCTCGGCTCGCACTACCTGCCGGGGCTGTCGGTGGCCGTCCTGCACGGCCGGATGTCGAGCGAGGAGAAGGACGAGGTGATGGGCCGCTTCGCCCGCGGCGAGACCCAGGTCCTCGTCTCCACCACCGTCATCGAGGTCGGGGTCGACGTGCCCAACGCCACCGTCATGGTCGTCATGGACGCCGACCGCTTCGGGATCAGCCAGCTGCACCAGCTCCGCGGCCGCATCGGCCGGGGCGGGCACGCCGGGACCTGCTACCTCGTGACCGAGATGCCGCCGGCCTCGCAGCCGTACGAGCGGCTGCGCGCCGTCGCCTCGACCACCGACGGGTTCGAGCTGAGCCGCCTCGACCTCGAGGTCCGGCAGGAGGGCAACGTCCTCGGCACCGAGCAGTCCGGCGGCCGCACCTCGCTGCGCTGGCTCACGCTCCAGGACATCGAGGTCATCGAGCAGACCCGCTCCGCCGCCATCGCCGTCGTCGAGCAGGACCCCCAGCTCCAGCAGCACCCTGCCCTCTGGGCCGCCGTCCAGGCGATCCTCGACGAGCAGAAGCAGTCTTTCATCGAGCGCGGCTGATCCGCCGCCCGGAAGTCCCTGGGACATTCGGGCGGGACACGCCGGTGGGTCGAGCAGCAAGGTCCCTGGGACCCGCGGAGGTCGTGCGGTCGGCAAGGATGGGTGGGTGACGCGGATCATCGCCGGGACGCACGGCGGGCGCCGGCTGCAGGTTCCGCCGGGAACGGGCACCCGACCGACGGCCGACCGGGCCAGGGAGGGGATGTTCTCGAGCCTGCAGTCCTTGCTCGACCTCGAGGGAGCCCAGGTGCTCGACCTGTACGCCGGCAGCGGCGCCCTCGGCCTGGAGGCCGTGAGCCGGGGCGCAGCGTCGGCCACCCTCGTGGAGGACGACCCGATCGCGGCCCAGGTCATCCGGGCGAACGCGGAGGCCCTCGGACTGGCCGCGACCGTGGTCGAGGCCGACGTGAGCGCCTTCCTCGCCGGCCCGCCGTCGGCGTACCCGCTGATCGTGGCCGACCCGCCCTATGCCGTCGAGCTCGACCTGGAGGCGACGCTGCCGTGGCTCGTGCCCGACGGGGTCCTCGTGGTCGAGCGGGCCACGCGCGGTCCCGGGCCCATCGTGCCGGAGGCCCTGGAGGAGCTCAGGTCACGGCGCTACGGGGAAGCCACCCTCTGGTACTTTCGCCGCTCATGAGACGGGCTGTCTGCCCCGGGTCCTTCGACCCGGTGACCTTGGGGCACCTCGACATCATCGGCCGGTCCGCGCTCCTGTACGACGAGGTGCTCGTCGCCGTCGGGCTGAACGCCAGCAAGAAGCGGATGTTCTCCTTCGACGAGCGCACCGACATGCTGCGCGAGGCGACCAGCGCCTGGGACAACGTGACGGTCACCAGCTTCGACGGGCTCATCGTCGACTTCTGCAAGGCCAACGGCGTGCAGGTGATCGTGAAGGGCCTGCGGGCGATCAGCGACTTCGACTACGAGCTGCAGATGGCGCAGATGAACCACGGCCTGCAGGGCGTCGAGACGATGTTCATGACGACCAACCCGCTCTTCTCCTTCCTCTCGTCCAGCCTCGTCAAGGAGGTGGCGACGTACGGTGGGGACGTGTCCAATCTCGTGCCCGACGTCGTGCACCAGCGGCTCATCGAGCGGGTCCGAGAGCAGAGCTAGTCCCAGCCCCGGAGGCAACCTGTGGACGAGGTCCACGCCAAGCTCGCCGAGCTCACCCAGCTCGTCGAGGGCGCCCGCGCCATGCCGATGTCGGCGTCCTGCGTGGTCAACCGCGCCGACGTCCTCGCGCTGCTCGGCGACCTGGAGGCGCTGCTGCCGGCGACCATCAGCCAGGCGCAGGACATCCTGGGCGACAAGGAGCTGGTCGTGGAGGAGGGCCGCCGCGAGGCGGAGAAGATCATCGCGGCCGCCCGGGCGGAGCGCCGTCGGCTCATCGAGTCGACCGACGTGCACCAGGAGGCCAGCGCGGAGTCCGAGCGGGTGCTGGAAGAGGCCCGGCACTCCGCCGAGGCGATGCGGGTCGAGGTCGAGGACTACGTCGACGCCAAGCTCGCCAACTTCGAGATCGTGCTCACCAAGACCCTGTCGGCGGTCGAGCGCGGCCGGCAGAAGCTGTCCGGCCGGCACGAGCTCGAGCAGCTCGCCGCGCGCGCGGAGGACGAGGTCGACGGGTTCCTCGAGGAGCCTGCGGGCGCCTGAGCCGGACCGATCTGGCGGACGTCCGATGCAACCGTGCCGGGCTCGGGGGCCGCGTCCGCTAGGCTGGTCGACGGACTCGTCCCCGAGTTCGGAGACCATCGTGCCTGAGAACAGGAAGCAGCAGCACCGCCTCGACCCCCGCAACCCCCTCGTGCTCGACACGCGCGAGCTGGGGCGGCGGCCGGGATCGATGCGGGAGGTGCAGCTCTCTGTCCCCGCGCCCGAGGGATTCGAGCTCGTCGACCTGATCGGTGTGCCGCTCGGTGCCGATCTCGACCTGGACCACAGGCTCGATAGCGTCATGGACGGCGTGCAGGTCAGCGGCTTCGTCACGGCGCCGGTGTCCGGGGAGTGCGGACGGTGCCTGTCCGACGTCAGCGACACGCTGCGCGTCAAGGTCCAGGAGCTGTACGTCTACCCGGAGGCCGCCACCGAGCACGACGAGGAGGACGACGTCTCCCGGCTCCACGGCGACTTCCTCGATCTCGCCCCGGTGCTGAGGGACGCGGTAGTGCTCGCGCTGCCGCTCAACCCGCTGTGCCAGGAGGACTGCCAGGGGCTCTGCGCCACGTGCGGAGAGCGACTGGACGACCTCCCGGGAGACCACAGCCACGATGTGACCGATGCCCGCTGGGGTGCCCTCGCAGGGCTGCTCCAGCAGACAGACCAGGAGAAGTAGATGGCCGTCCCGAAGCGCAAGATGTCGCGCAGCAACACCCGCTCGCGCCGTGCGCAGTGGAAGTCGGGCCTCCCGACCCTCACGAAGTGCGACCGTGGCCACACCACGCTCCCGCACACCGTCTGCCCGGAGTGCGGCCGCTACGACAAGCGCGTCGTCCTCGAGGTCTGACCCCAGCGTGCGTGTCGCCCTCGACCTCCTCGGTGGTGACCACGCGCCCGACGCGGTGATCGACGGCGCCCTGCTGGCCGTCGACCGCGACCCCGCCGTCGAGGTCGTCCTCGTCGGTCCCCCCGCTGTCGCCGCCGCGCTTCTCGCGGCGCGCGGTCGGTCGCTTCCTGTCGTCGCCGCGCGGGAGTCGGTCGGGATGGACGAGGACCCCGCTCGCGGCGTCCGCGCCAAGAGGGACGCGACGGTCCGTACCATCCACGCGCTGGTCCGCAGCGGCAGCTGCGACGCCGCGGTCTCCGTCGGCCCCACCGGCGCCGTGCTCGCCGGCGCGGTGCTCACCCTCGGACGGATCAGCTCCCGTCCGGCGGTCGCCGTCGTCGTACCCACCGCCGCCGGCCCCGTCGTCCTGCTCGACGCCGGCGCGACCTCCGAGACCACCCCGGAGCAGCTCGTCTCCCACGCGGTGCTCGGGACGGCCTACGCGCAGGCTCTCGGCACGGCCCACCCCCGGGTCGGGCTGCTCAACGTCGGCACCGAGCCGGGCAAGGGCGACCAGCTGCGCAAGGACGCGTTCGCCCTGCTCGAGCGTGCACCCGTCCGTTTCGTGGGCAACGTGGAAGGACATGACGTGCCCCGTGGAGGGCCTGCCGACGTCGTCGTCACCGATGGCTTCACCGGCAACGTGCTGCTCAAGGCGATCGAGGGTGCCTCGACCCAGGACCTGCCGCGCTCGGCCCTGCTGCTCGGCGTCGACGGCATCACCGTCGTGGGCCACGGCGCGTCCGACGGCGAGGATGTCGCCGCGTGCGTGGCGCACGCCGCCCGGCTGGTCGGCGAGGGGCTGCTCGAGCGGCTCCGCGCGACCCTGAACGTCGGTGCCGCATGACGGCCGAGCAGGTGCTCGACGTGCTCCGCGGAGCGATCGCGACCGTCCTGGAGGTCGACCCGGCGGGCCTGCAGCGCGGCACGCGGTTCGTGGACGACCTGTCGGCCGACTCGCTCGCGCTGGTGGAGATCGTCGAGATCGTGGAGCACGACCTGGCGCAGCAGCGCCCCGGGTTCCGGATCGACGACGAGGACCTCGACCGGCTGCTCACCCTTGGCGACGCCGTCGACTACGCGGTGGCCCGGCTGTGACGACCAAGCCGACGACCGTCTACACCCGGCTCGAGGCCGCCCTGGGCACCGGGCTCGAGCCCGAGCTGATGGAGCGCGCGCTCACGCACCGCAGCTACGCCTACGAGCACGGCGGCCTTCCCACGAACGAGCGCCTCGAGTTCCTCGGCGACGCGGTCCTCGGGCTCGTCGTCACCGACGCCCTGTTCACCAACCACCCCGACCTGGCCGAGGGCTCGCTCGCCAAGCTGCGGGCCAGTGTCGTCAGCACCCGCGCGCTCGCCGGCGTGGCGCGCACGCTGGGGCTCGGTGAGTGGATGCGCCTCGGCAAGGGCGAGGACGTCACGGGCGGCCGCGACAAGCCGAGCATCCTGGCCGACACGATGGAGGCGATCATCGGCGCGGTCTACCTCGAGCGCGGCATCGAGGGCGCGACCGCCGTCGTCCGCAAGCTGTTCGACCCGCTGATGACCGCCGCAGCGCAGGACGGCGCGGCCCTCGACTGGAAGACGGCGCTGCAGGAGCTCACGGCCGCCCGTGGCCTGGGTGTCCCGGACTACGCGATCACCGAGAGCGGCCCCGACCACGCGAAGGCGTTCGTCGCGACGGCGCTCGTCGCCGGCGTGCCCTCGGGCGAGGGCGCCGGCTCCAGCAAGAAGGAGGCCGAGCAGCAGGCCGCCGAGCAGGCCTGGCGCGGGCTGTCGGACGAGCCCGTCGAGAGTGCCTGAGCTCCCCGAGGTCGAGGTCGTCCGCCTCGGTCTGGAGAAGGGGGTCGCCGGCCGCACGATCGCGAAGGTCGACGTGCACCACGACCGGGCCGTCCGCCGGCACACGGCCGGCGCCCGCGACTTCGCCGACCTGCTCCGGGGCCGCACCGTCCTCGCCGCCCGGAGGCGGGGCAAGTACCTCTGGCTGCCCCTGGACTCCGGCGACGCGCTGACCGGCCACCTGGGCATGAGCGGCCAGCTGCTCGTCGTCCCGGCCTCGAAGCCGATCGAGGCGCACCTGAGGATCCGCTTCGCCTTCACCGACGAGGGCCGGGAGCTGCGGTTCGTCGACCAGCGCACCTTCGGTGGGCTGCAGGTCGTGGCGGCGGGCGCCGAGCTGCCGAGCACGATCGCCCACATCGCGCGCGACCCGTTGGACCCGGAGTTCGACGACGAGCAGTTCGTACGACGGCTCCGCGCGAAGACGTCCGGCGTGAAGCGGGCGCTGCTGGACCAGACGCTCGTCAGCGGGATCGGCAACATCTACGCCGACGAGGCGCTGTGGCGCGCCGAGCTGCACGGCGGCCGCCCGACCGAGCTCGTGACGAAGCCGAAGGCGCGGGAGCTGCTCAGCCACGCCCGCGACGTGCTGACCGAGTCCCTCGCGCAGGGCGGGACCAGCTTCGACGCGCTCTACGTCTCCACCGAGGGCGTGAGCGGGCTGTTCGAGCGGTCGTTGCACGCCTACGGCCGCGAGGGGGAGCCGTGCGACCGCTGCGGCACGCCGATCCGGCGCGAGGCCTGGATGAACCGCAGCTCCTACTCGTGCCCGCGCTGCCAGCCGCGGCCCCGGTACCCACGATGAGCGAGCGGGAGGCGCTGCTCGACGTGATCGAGCGCTGGGTCGCTGGGCAGGCGTCCGAGCAGTGGGACCTGGACACGCTCGACGGGCCGCTGCGCGAGGTCTCGAGCGCCATGCGGGAACTGCGCCGCAGCGCGGCCGCGGACGGTGTGGTGAGGGGCCGCCGCACCCAGCGGTTCGTGGTCACCTCCCTGCCCAGCGAGGCGGAGCTGGCGACCGGGGCGGCGGTCGTCGAGGTCGACATGCCGGGGCACCAGGAGGCAGCCACGGTGACGCCCGGGACGGTCGCCGCAGGCGCGGTGGCCGGCGTGCGCCCGGCCGCCCACCCGGTCCGGACGAGCATCGACTCGACGCGCACGGCCCTGCGCGTACGACGCGGCCCGCACGGCTGGGCGATCACGGACCTGCGCGAGCGCGTGCGGGACGAGCAGCGCTGGTTCAGCTCGGGCTTCTGCACGCACGGCGCAGCGCTGGTGCTCGAGCCGCAGCCGGCCCCGGGTGCAGCGCCCGAGCCGGCCCGCGCGGCCGGGTTGAGCCTTCAGTCGCTGTACGTCACCGGCCTGTCCGGGTGGTACGTCCACACGGTGCGGGTGTCGCACGGGTACGGGGTGCCGCGGGTCCTCGTCATGAGCACTGAGGGCGGCGCCGAGGAGGGCTTCCTGCTGGGCGCCCACGAGAGCAGGGTCGTGCAGCTGCCCAAGAGCGCGGAGCGGTCGGTCGCCGTGCGGGCCCGGCTTCGGCCGGCCGAGCAGCGGCGCTTCCGCCCCGACCGCGGTCGGGAGGTGCTGGTCGTCCTGACGCTGCCGGCGGACCACCCGTGCGAGGGTTGGTGCGCGCGGTGACGGTGCGGCTGCAGGCCTTCGTGAAGGGTCAGGTGCAAGGCGTGGGCTTCCGCTGGTGGACCCGCGCGCGGGCGCTCGAGCTGGGTCTCGCGGGGTCCGCGACCAACCTGGAGGACGGGCGCGTCGAGGTCGTCGCTGAGGGCTCCCGGGAGGCCTGCGAGGCGCTGCTCGCGCTGCTCCCCACCGGCCCCGGACGGGTCGAGTTCGTCGCTGAGCGCTGGGGCGAGCCGCGCGGTGAGCGCGGCTTCTCCGAGCGGTGATCGTTTTGACCGGATCCGTGACCTGTTCGTGACCTGAGCCTTGACCAGGGGGCCTTCCGGCGGCACACTGTTAGCACCCGACCTGTGCCAGTGCCAGGCGGTTTCGATCCCTCAGCGTGGAGGCTTCCTCGATGGCGAAGGCCCTTCTTGGTCATGTCGGCATGAGCACCGACCTGCGTCTCGCCTCGGAGGTGCGCCGGCTGCGTGCCAGGGTGCTCGAGCTCGAGGACGAGCTCGGTCGCGTC
>JAODNF010000161.1 GCA_025464915.1 Frankiales bacterium
TGGAGCGCGCCCTCGCCCAGGTCCTTGTTGAACAGCAGGTACCCGAGGAAGCCTCCGACGAAGCTGCCGACGATGCCGAGCACGATCGTCATGCCGATCCCCATCGAGTCGTCGCCAGGGACGAGAGCACGGGCGAGGAACCCGGCCACCAGGCCGAGAACGAGCATGGTGAGGACGAACATCATGAGGGGCCTCCCTTGAGCGTTGTGGTGTCCCGGCTGTACCCGCGGACCCGCGGCCCACTCGCTCACCGCACGAGTTCTGCGGCCACCTTGGAGAGCGGTTCGGCAAGAGCATCCACGAGACCGGCCAAGGTGCGCTGCTCTGCCAGGGGCACCGAGGAGTAGGCCGTGAAGTCGGTCGCTCCGGTGCCGGTGCGGCAGGGCTTGAGACCGTTGTCGACCGCGTCGAACGCGGCGCCGATCGTCGTGGCGAGGGCGCCGTCGCGCTTCCGGAGCGCCGGCTCGAGGAGCTCGAACGCCTTGCGGGCACCGTCGACGTTGGCCTGGAAGTCCACGAGGTCGACGTGGGAGTAGCTCTCCTCCTCGCCGCTGATCTTCGACCTCGCGACCTCGTCGAGCAGCTCGCTCGCGCCGTTGGCCAGGTCGGTCGCGGCGTACGTCTCCCTTGCGACCAGGGTCTGCAGCCTGTGGACGTTGGCGTCCAGGCCGTCGGCGACCACCGCCAGGCCCGCGAGGGACCTCTGCTTGAAGACGGCGTACTCCAGGCGGTGGTAGCCGGTCCACTTCGCGATGCTCGGGACGTCACCGATGCGGGCGTCGACGGCCGCGTCGAGCTCACCGAAGGACTCGGCCACCGGCTCGATGCGCTCGTAGTTGACCCGGGCGCCGGCGTAGGCCGCCGCGGCGGCGGCGAGGTCACCGCGGCGTACGGCGTTGGTGAGGACCTTCGTCGCAGCGACCTGCTGGGCGACCTGGGCGTTGACGTAGGCGGCATAGGCGACGGTCGCGGCCGCCTGCTCGACCGCGTCGTCCGCAGCGCTGGTCGCCGCGCCGGTCGCAGAGGTGACGGTGAAGGGGTCGTCGCGGGTGTCGCCCGGGCAGTGCAGCGCGTAGCTGCCCGGTGCGAGGGTCAGGGTGAGCGAGCCGGTCTTGCCCTTGCCGACGCCCTCCTTCTCGCCCTCGACCTTCTTGCCCTGCAGCACGTAGACCTCGTCGAAGGTGTCCGTGCCCCGGTTGGTGATGTCGAGGGTGACGGCGCCCGCCGGGGCCGTCGTGCCGGTCAGGGCGCAGCCCGCGTCGCTCAGGCGGACCTCCAGCGCCGCCGCGCTGGGAGCATTGTCGGAGGCGCCGCCGCACGCGGCTGTCACGGTGAGCCCGGCAAGCGCGGCGAGCAGGGAGGGGATGGTCCGACGCACGGCTGACGCTCCCAGAGGGATGAGGTGTCCTTTACTAAGGGTCACCTTACCCAGGTCGGGTCAGCTGACGAACGTGCCGCCACCGTCCACCGCGATCGTGCAGCCCGTGATGTACGACGCGTCCGGGCCCGCCAGGAAGACGACCGTGCGCCCGATGTCGGCCTCCGGGTCTCCGGTCCTGGGCAGCGACAGCTGGCCGTAGATCGCGTCGAGCATGCCCGGCGACGCGTCGAAGGTGGCCTGCGCCGACTCGCTCAGGGCGAACGGGCAGATCGCGTTGACGGTGATGCCGTCACGGCCCCACTCCCGCGCCGCGTTGCGGGTGATGCCGGCGACGGCCGCCTTGCCCGCGAGGTAGGCCGTGTAGCCCGGGATGCCCGACATCTCCGAGCCGGACCGGAGGTTGATGACGCGGCCCTTGCCCACCAGGTGCGGGTAGCAGGCCCGCATGAAGTAGAGGGTGGCCGTCGGGCCGGTCGTGAGGGCGAGGTCTATGTCCGAGTCGGTGAGCTCCGAGATGGGTACGCCGACGCGCGCCGCCATCGCGTTGTTCACCAGGATGTCGACGGTGCCGAAGGCCTGTGCGGTCTGCGCGACGAACGCGTCGACCTCGCCGGACTGCCGGATGTCGCAGCGGTCGCTCGTGGCCCTCCCGCCCCGGCGCTCGATCTCGTCGACGACGGGTGTCGCGTCGCGCACGTCGGCGATCGCGACCGTCGCGCCCTCCTTCGCGAGGGCGAGCGCGATCCCCCGACCGATGCCACGCGCGCCGCCGGTGACGATGGCTACCTTGGCCTCGAGGATCACAGGTCCGCCGCCAGCTTCTCCGCCAGCTTCGGCGACCAGATGACCCTGCCGATCCAGCTGTCGGCCGCCGGATCGCTTGCCAGCCAGGCGATCACGCGGCCCGCGGCGTCGTCGGGCGCGAGGTCGAAGCCCTGCTCCGCGATGGCGTCGGCCCCACCGCGTGCCGCCATCGCCTCGGTCACGACGAAGCCCGGGTCGACGTTGAAGCAGCGGACGCCCTGGGACAGGTACTCGGCGTTGACAGCCCCGGCGATCCGGCCGCATGCCGCCTTGCTCGCGGCGTAGGCGAGGCTCCAGCCACCCTTGTCGGGCGGTGCCGGGGGATCCGTGGTCGCGGAGCCGGAGGCCATGGTGACGATCGTGCCCGCGCCCTGGGCCAGCATCGCCGGCAGGACCGCCTGCACCAGGGCGAGCTGCGCCAGGTAGTTGCCCCGGACCATCTGCTCGGCCACGTCGAGGTCCTGGACGAGGACCCGCTCGTGGCCACCGCCGACCTGCGCGATCGCGTTGTTCACCAGCAGGTCGATCCGTCCCCAGGTGTGCAGCACGGTCGCCGCCGCGCCCCGGACGCTCGCCAGGTCGAGCAGGTCCATCGGGATCGCGAGGGCGGAGCCCCCGGCCTGCTCGATCAGCCGGGCCGTCGTCTGCAGGCTGCCCTCGACGGGGACGGTC
>JAODNF010000180.1 GCA_025464915.1 Frankiales bacterium
GAGCGGGTCAGCTCGACCAGGCCGAACGGGTCGGTGAGCCGGACCGAGAGCGGCCCGACGCGGTAGCGGCCCCGGACGTCGGCGCGGACCGGGTAGCTCACCTCGCGGACGCCCTTGGGCTCCACCCGGTCCAGGACGAAGCGCGGCCGGCCACCGAGGACGTAGGGGAGCTGGTCCTCCATGAGCAGCACGCCGCTGGGGATCTTGGAGACGTTGTCGAGCCGCAGCAGGACCGTGGATGCCCGGCCCGCCTCCACGCGCGGCGGGTCGAGCAGCCGCGAGCACGCCAGCCGGTAGCGGGTGCGCGCCACGACGAACACCGCTGCCAGTGGCAGGAACACCAGGAAGACGGCGGCCCGGAGCAGGTCGCGCTGGCCGAGCAGGACGGCACACGCCGCCAGGGCGAGACCGGCCGACAGCAGGCACCGCCCACGCGTGGTCAGACCCGAGAGCGCGACCCGCACGGCGTCAGCGACGCTTCGAGACGGTCGGGAGCGGGATCCGGGCCACCAGCTCCTCGACGACGGACTCCGTCGTGCGGCGGGCGACCTGCGCCTCCGCGGTCGGGAGCAGGCGGTGCGCCAGGACGGAGCCGGCGAGCCCCTGCACGTCGTCGGGCAGCACGTAGTCGCGACCGTCCAGGCCGGCGGCCGCGCGCGACGCGCGGAGCAGCTGAAGGGTCGCCCGGGGAGACGCGCCGAGCCGAAGCTCGGGCGCCTGCCGGGTCGCGTTCACCAGGTCGACGACGTACTGCTTGACCTCGTCGCTGACGTGGATGGCGCGCACGACGTCGATGAGCTTGCGCACGGTGAGGGCGTCGGCGACCGGCTCGAGGTCGTCGAGCGCCGCCGGACCGCCGTGGGTGTCGAGCATCTCGAGCTCGGCGTCGTTGCTCGGGTAGCCCATCGAGATGCGCGCGGTGAAGCGGTCGCGCTGCGCCTCGGGGAGGGGGTAGGTGCCCTCCATCTCGATCGGGTTCTGGGTCGCGACGACCATGAACGGCGCCTCGAGCTCGTAGGTCGTCCCGTCGACGGTGACCTGGCGCTCCTCCATGGCCTCGAGCAGCGCGCTCTGGGTCTTGGGGGAGGCCCGGTTGATCTCGTCGCCGACGACCAGGTTCGCGAACACCGCCCCGGGCTTGAACTCGAACTCGCGGGTCTGCAGGTCGTAGATCGAGACGCCGGTGACGTCCGAGGGCAGCAGGTCGGGCGTGAACTGGATGCGCTTCACGCTGCAGTCCAGGGATCGGGCGAGCGCCTTGGCGAGCATCGTCTTGCCGACGCCGGGCACGTCCTCGATCAGCAGGTGCCCCTCGGCCAGCAGGACCACGAGGGCGAGGCGGACGACCTCGGGCTTGCCCTCGATCACGCGCTCCACGTTCTCCCGGATGAGCCCGGTCGCCTCGAGCAGGTCGTCCAGTCCGGCGCCGCTGTCGGCTCGGGTCCGGCGTGCAGCCACGGGGGTCCTCCTACGGGGTCATTGCTGGGTCAGGGAGCGGGCGTGAGTCTGGCACTGGAACCGGCATCGCGTCGCCCACGGTCAGGTCGCAGCCAGGTCACGGATCCATCACTGACGGTGCCTGCTCCAGCATGCGCCACTTCGCTCCCGCGTGGGTCCGGTCCCTCCACCACCTCCCTCCACGTGACGTGCCTGACGCCCGATCGGTTCCCTTCCGGCCTGTCTCCGGACCGCGAACGCGCTTCCCGACGGCTCCTGAGGCCCACTTTCCCCCACATCCGCCCCACGGCTCTGACCTGCGGTTTTCTCGCAGATTCACCCGTGAAAGTGCCCAGGTGTCGTTGACAGTGGGTAGTTGTGGAGTAACGTGGGGAACACGGGAGCCGAATGGGCTCTCGGAGGGGAGGTGGAGCCGTGTTCCTCGGCACCCACACCCCGAAGTTGGACGAGAAGGGCCGGCTGTTCCTGCCGGCCAGGTTTCGGGAGGAGCTGGCAGAGGGCGTGGTGATCACCAAGGGGCAGGAGCGCTGCCTCTACGTGTTCAAGCGCCTCGACTTCCAGGAGCAGGCAGCCAAGCTGCAGGCCGCCCCGATCACCGCGAAGGCCGCCCGCGACTTCGGCCGCATGCTCTTCGCCGGTGCCGTGGACGACGCCCCCGACAAGCAGGGCCGCGTGACCGTTCCCGCGCCGCTGCGCAGCTACGCCGGCCTCACCAAGGACTGCGTGGTCATCGGCGCCAACACCCGCCTCGAGATCTGGGACGCCGCGACGTGGGCGGCCTACGAGGCCGAGCAGGACGTCGCCTTCGCCGAGCAGGCGGAGGAGGTGGTCCCAGGCCTGTTCTGAACGACCGAGAAGCGCACGACCCCCTGCCCTCTGGCCTCCCCCCGCTCACCCCACCTGTCACACCTTCCCCGGTGCCAGGCGGGGGAGCGGGCGGGGACCAGAAGCCAGGGACCAGCCCACAGACCGTCCTCACCGCCAGGGGGAAGCAGATGCAGCAGCCAGCGCACGTACCCGTGCTGCTGGAGCGTTGCGTCGGCCTCCTGGCCCCGTCGCTGCTGTCCGCCGGCGGTGCTGGTCTGCCGGTCGTCGTCGACTGCACGCTCGGCATGGGCGGCCACAGCGAGGCGCTGCTGCAGCGCACCCAGGCCCGCCTCATCGGCCTGGACCGCGATCCCGAGGCGCTGCGCCGCTCCGGCGAGCGCCTCGCACCGTTCGGCGAGCGCGTGACGCTGGTCCACGCCGTCTACGACGCGCTGCCCCAGGTCCTCGCCGACCTCGGCGTCCCGGCCGTGCAGGGGATCCTGTTCGATCTCGGCGTCTCCTCGCTGCAGCTCGACGAGGCGGACCGCGGCTTCTCCTACGCCCAGGACGCGCCGCTCGACATGCGGATGGACCCCACCACCGGCATCAGCGCCGCCGACGTCGTCAACACCTACGAGGGCAAGCGGCTTGCCCGGGTCCTCAAGGAGTACGGCGACGAGCGCTTCGCCTCCCGCATCGCCGACGCCATCGTCCGTGAGCGCGCGCAGGCTCCGCTCACCTCCAGTGCCCGGCTCGCCGACCTGGTCCGCGACGCCATCCCCGCCGCGACCCGCCGCACCGGCGGCCACCCCGCCAAGCGCACCTTCCAGGCGCTCCGCATCGAGGTGAACGACGAGCTCGGCGTGCTGCGCCGCGCGATCCCCGCCGCCCTCGACGCCCTTGCCGTCGGCGGCCGGATCGTCGTCATGAGCTACCAGTCGCTCGAGGACAAGATCGTGAAGGCCGAGCTGGTCCGCCGCTCCACCAGCGACGTCCCGGTCGACCTTCCCTTCGTCCCCGAGGGCTCGCAGCCCGAGCTGCAGCTGCTCGTCCGCGGTGCGGAGCAGGCCTCCGAGGCCGAGATCGCCGACAACCCCCGCGCCCAGTCCGTCCGGCTCCGCGCAGCCGAGAAGGTGCGTGCCGCATGACCAGTCCCGCCCGCGTGATGCCGCTGCGCTCCCCGCTCGCGAAGCCGGAGCCCAAGCGCACCAACCCGCTGCGCCTCGTCCCGCCGCGCCGCTCCTCGGCCGCGAAGACGCCCTTCGTGGTCGTCCTCGTCACGCTGCTCGTGGGCGGCCTGCTCGGCCTGCTGCTGCTCAACACCCTCGTCGCGCAGCAGTCCTTCGCCATCCACGACCTCGCGGCCAAGGACAAGGTCCTCGCCCAGCAGGAGCAGGACGTCGCCCGCCAGGTCCAGGGGCTGCAGACGCCGGCGTCGCTCGCCGCTCGTGCCGCCGCGCTCAAGATGGTGCCGAGCGGCCCGCCCGCCTTCCTGCGCCTGGCCGACGGCAAGGTGCTCGGCACCCCGACCGCGGGGCAGGCGCCGAAGCCGCCCGTCGCGTCCACGACCTGGACCGGTCCGAAGCCGGGCACCACCAAGCCGGGTACGACGACGCCCGCGGGCACCGCCAAGCCGGC
>JAODNF010000196.1 GCA_025464915.1 Frankiales bacterium
GGCGTAGCTCGCGAGGTGGGCCTCGGCGCTGTGCGCCCAGGTGAACTCGAGCGACCGCTGGTGCC
Organism: Frankiales bacterium; assembly: GCA_025464915.1. GTDB lineage: Bacteria > Actinomycetota > Actinomycetes > Mycobacteriales > SCTD01 > RYN-111. The sequence goes on from JAODNF010000196.1 coordinate 66, forward strand.
CGGCCTCGCCGAGCTGCGCGCGCCGGGCGGGGTCGTCCAGCAGGCTCGTGAGTGCAGCCGCGATGCTGTCGGAGTCGGGCTCGGTGTAGGCCACCGCGTCGCCCCCGACCTCGGGCAGTGACAGCCGCTGGGTCGTCAGGACAGGAGCACCGCAGGCCATCGCCTCGAGCACCGGCAGGCCGAAGCCCTCGCCGTGCGACGGGTACGCGACCAGCGTCGCGCCACCCAGGAAGCCCGGCAGGTCCGTGAAGCGCAGGTAGCCGGGACGCAGCACCCGCAGGTGCGACGGCACCTCGCTGATGGCGGCGTCGATGGTGTCGTCCCAGCCGGTGCCGCCGGCGAGCACGAGCGCCGGGGCGTCGTCGCGGCCCTGGCAGGCCTTCACCCAGCCGCGGACCAGGCCCGGGACGTTCTTGCGGGGCTCGAGCATGCCGAGGAACGCGATGAACGGGGTGCCGGCGAGGCCGAGGCGCGCCTGCACGCGCTGCTTCTCGTCGTCGGCCGGCACGTGGAAGGTCAGCTGGTCGACCCCGTGGTAGGCGACGTCGATGAGGGTCGCATCGGCGTCGAGGATGCGGATCAGCTCGTCGCGGGTGGCCTTCGACGGGGCCACGCAGCGGGCCGCGCGGCGCAGCGCGGTGCGGGTGGCCGACCGGAAGAACGTGCCCTTGACCGAGGTGTGCAGGTCGGGCTCGGTGAAGAACGTGGCGTCGTGGATCGTCACCACGACGGGTCGACCGGCAAGCAGGGGCATCGTGTAGTGCGGCGAGTGGACGACGTCGGCCCCGACCTGCTGGGCGACCAACGGCAGACCGGTCTGCTCCCAGGCCAGCCGCGCAGGGCGGTGCGCGATGGCGGCCGGGCCCGCGACGACCTTGGCGTCCGGTGCCATCCGGCCGTAGCGCTCCGCGTCGGCCCGCTGGGACGCGATCGCGAGGTCGGCCCCGGCCTCGGCGAGTGCGGTCACGAGGCCGTCGACGTAGCGGCCCACGCCACCCCGGTCAGCAGGAACAGCGGTGGCGTCGACGAGGACGCGAGGTCCAGCGTCGCTCAACGCGTGCTCCTCCGGTCGGGTCAGGTAGGCATGACCAACCTTACGCCTGTCGGCTGGCGGCGTGCCGGAGATCGGCGTAGGCGCGCCAGAGCGTTTCGGCAGCGTTCACCCAGCTGAACTGCGCGGCCCGCGCCGGACCGGCCAGGCGCAGCCGCTGCCGCAGCTCCTCGTCACCGGTGATCTGGCGCAGCCCGTCGCGCAGGTCGCTCAGCGGCACGGAGAGGGCGGCACCCCCCGCCACCTCCACCAGTGCCGGGGCGTCGGAGGTCAGGACCGGTGTGCCGAGGCTCATGCCCTCGAGCAGCGGCAGGCCGAAGCCCTCGTCGTACGACGGCACCACGAGCGCGGTGGCGCGGCTCAGCAGGACGGCCAGGTCCTCGTCGCTGACCCTGCCCATCAGCCGGGCGCCGCGCGGCGGCTCCTGCGCCCCCCAGCCCTGCGGCCCCGCGCACAGCAGCGGGATCGAGCCGTCGTGGGCGGCGGCCAGCTCCTTGAGCCCCTTGCGCGGCTCGAGCGTCGCGACGGTGAGCAGGTAGCGGTCCGGCAGCCCGAGCCGAACCGCCCGCTCGTCGGCATCGACCGGGACGGCGAGGTCGGGGCTGACCCCCTCCCCGACGACCAGCACCCTCCTCAGCGGGACGTGCCTCGCGAGCTGGTCGGCCACGGCCTGGGTCGGTACGACGACGAGGTCCGCGGTCTGTGCGGCGCGCGTGACCATCGCCCGGTGCCACGCGACGCCCCGCGCGGTCAGCGTCTCCGGGTAGGTCCACGGCACGGCGTCGTGGACCGTGACGACCAGCGGCCGACCGCGGCGCGGGGGGTGCAGCGGCGTCGGTGCGTGGATGACGTCCGCCCTGATGTCCGGACCGAGCCCTCGTTCCCACGCCGCGACCAGCGCTCTGCGCGGCAGCGGCAGCCGCTTCGCCTCGGGTCCCAGAGCTCCCCGGTCCGGTGGGAAGCGGAGGGGGTCGCGGTGCCAGGCGGTCCACCCCTCCAGGTCCGAGCCGGCGGGAGCCGTCTGCTGCAGGGCACGGAACAGCTCACGGCTGTAGCGGCCGGTCCCACCGGGGACGGGTGCGAGGCACTGCTCGAGGAGAACGCCGACCCGCACGGACCGGACGCTAACCGGGAATCCGGTAGGAGAGGGTGACCCGCAGCGACGCGGTCTTCCAGCCCTCCCACACGATGCCGAACGGCTCGCTCCTCGTCTGCGCCGCGCGGCCGTTGCCCGCGAGCAGGAAGGCGAAGCGCGCGGTCTCCCCCGGAGCGACGTAGGTCCCGCCGGCGCGGCTCAGGTTGGACAGGATCGTCCCCGGCCGCAGCGCCGACAGCCAGGAGTCGTCGGCGGACGGGGAGCCGCCGCTGGTCAGCGACGCGGACCGCACGTAGCTCGACGGGTTGACGGCCCAGGTGACGTTGCCGGTGTTCTTCACGTCGTACCAGGTCCGAGCCGTGCCGTCAGGGGTCAGCGTGACCCGCGGATGGGTCCCGACGACCTGGCCGGAGAAGACGGCCTCCCGGACCGTGACCGGGACCGTCGAGGTCGGGCCGTAGACCCCTGCGGACGAGACCGGCCGAAAGCCGACGTCGTAGGAGCCCGCGGGCACCTTGAAGGCCGACAGCGGCACCAGCCACTCGCCGAGCTCGCCGGGGTAGACGGCGGACTGGCCCGGCCGCGAGAGGTTCGAGGACAGCGCCGGCGCACGACTGGCCGAGGCCCACGCCGAGGTGCGGAAGGGCGACGCGCCCGTCGTCGTCAGGCCCTCCGTGCCGACGGTCCACGGCGACGAGCCGATGTTGCGCAGCCGCACGCGGACGGTGACCTTGCCCATCGGGCCGTTGAGCAGGGTCTGCTTCGGTGAGGCGTAGAGCCGCTCTGCCGCACGGGAAGCGGGGTCGACGCGGACGACGGTCAGCGTCGTCATCGCGCCGTCGAGCCAGTGCTCGCCGTCCCAGACCGGCTCGAACGACTCGACCGTCGTGCCCGCCGGCCTGTTGTTCCCGTGCAGCACCAGGTCGTAGTAGCCGGACGCGTTCGGGCCGACGGGGTCGGAGCCCTTCAGGCGGGCGGGCCGGGTGGCATCGTCCCAGTCGCCGCCGGAGGACGCGCTGCTGCGGTTGCGGGGGCTCGAGGTCGCGAGCCGGACGCTGCCGCCGAGCGGCCAGGTGACGTTCCCGAGGTTCGTGGAACCGATCCGCACCGTCGTGCTCCCCGTCCGCGGCACCACCACCGTGCGCCCGTCGGCGAAGACCGCGGGCGGCGCGCTGCCGCTCGCCGAGGTGGTCGACGTCGGGGTGCCGGCCCGCGCCGCGAACACCGGTGCGGCGACGGGGACGGTCCAGCTGACCGTCGGGCCGAACAGGCCTCCGGTCGAGTACCTCATCCGGTAGCTGCGGTTGTAGGTCCCGGGGCTCACGCCGTCGGCGGTGAGGTTGAAGCGGAACTCCGCGGTCTGCCCCACCTCGACGCTGGTGGTGTTGGCCGGGTCGCTGATGTTCGTCGTGAACACGCCCGGCCGGGTGCTGCTGCCGACCAGCGGGTCCTGGGTGCCCGGCGCTGTCGCGGACGTCAGGTGGATCCCGGACACCGGCCACGACTGCGAGCCGGTGTTCTTCATCTGGATCGCCAGCTGCCCGGTGCTCTGCCCCGGCGACTGCACCAGCGACGGCGCCCCGGACTTCGCGACCAGCTGGGAGTTGAGGTTGCCCTTGACGTGCCACCAGGCCGATCGGAGCCCCGTGCTCGAGCCGGGCCAGCTGTGCGCCTGGTAGACGCCCGCCCCCGTCGTCGGAACGCTGGTCGCCTTGCCGCTGCTGTCATGACCCTCGAGCACGACGGTCTGCACCCGGCCGCCCCACTCGCCGTTGCCGTCGCGGGCCGTGACCCGCAGCCGGTCGAGGGTGCCGACGGCAGGGAAGCGCGCCTGGAGCTGGGCCGCGGTCAGGGTGGCGGTCCAGGAGTGGACCGCGCTGCCGGTGACGCCGTCCCAGTCGTCCTGCTGCGCGACGAGGTACGGCACGTCGCCGGCGACCGTCCAGCCGCCGTTGCTCGCGGAGAACTCGGCGAAGATCGGCTCTCCGTTGTACGTCCTCACGGCCCCGCTGGTCGCCTTCACGGCGTCGTTCGTGCTCGTCGCCTCCTGGGCCGTCCTGGTGTCGCTGCTGGAGTAGCTGTTGGTCCCGCCGAACACCTGGCACTGCGTCGTGTCGCAGATGTCGAAGACCTGGCCGGAGGGCGCGTGCGCCCGCTTGTAGGCGGCGTAGGAGCGGGCCGCGATCGCCTGCGCCTGGAGGGCGGCGGCCGGCCAGCTCGAGCTGGACTCCCGGGGCACGACACCGAACAGGTAGTCCTCCATGCTCATCACGGCGACGGAGTAGATCGTCGTCGAGGTGCGGTACGACGCCTGCACGCTCGTGCGGTAGTCGCGGCTGCCCCCGCCCGGCAGAGCTACCCGGATCAGGGACGGACCGCTGAACCGGACGGGGCCCTGGAAGGTGGTGTGGCCCGCGAGCGCGTACGTCGTCCAGGTGCTTCCCGTGAGGCTGGCGATCCGGAACCCGGTGCTGTCGTGCGTCGAGCGCCAGCGGGTCGGACCCGCCGGAAGCGTGGTCGTCGCTCCGCTGGCGGTGTCTGTGACCTGCAGCCCGGTGGCGGGGTAGACCTGCAGGTCGGTGCCCTCGTCCTCCTGCAGCAGCACCCGGATCGGCGCGTTCGCCAGCACGGTCCTGGCGGTGTGCGGGTAGTAGAAGGCCGTGATCTGGTCCCCGGTCTTGTCGAGCTCGGCGGCGCCCTGCGCGCCGTACTGGCTCATGCCGCGGCCGTGACCCCAGCCGTGCCCCTCGATCGCGAACGACCCGTCGCTCGCGGGGGCGGCGACCTCGTCCGCCCGGGCACTCGTCGGGGTGAGAGCAGCCGCGACCAGGACGGCCAGGACGAGGGACGTGCGCACTGCGGGGTCAGCTCCTTCGGGGTCGTTCGGTGCTCCCCCCTGTCCCCACTGTCACACAGCAGGCGGGCCCGGTGCTGCTGCGACATCCGCTCTTGGCGGCTGCTTCAGGCCGAAGCCGACGGCAGCCCACAGCACGTCGCCCAGCGTCTGCACGCCGCGGCTGAGCAGAGCCACGGCGGTGGCCTCGGGCTGCCTGGCGATGCCTGCGAGAGCCAGCACGAGGATCGCCTCCCGGACGCCGGCACCGGCGGGGGCGATGACGAACAGGAACCCGGCGGTCCACGCGAGGGCGTAGCCGCCGGTGGCGACGAGGAGCAGGTTCTTGCCGCTGTCGTGCGGCTGCGCGAGCACCAGCGGGATGAGGTGCACCCCGTAGAACACCCACATCACCAGCGCCCAGCCGACGCTGGCCAGGACCTGCCTGCTGTCCAGCGGCTGCTCGGGCAGCGGCCGGCGGAGCGTCTTGAGGCCGAGGCGGATGAGCCGGTCGAGCACCGGCGGGGCGAGGGCGACCAGGCCCACGGGGAGGGCCAGCAGGGCCCACCAGTACCTGGCGAGCACGTCCGGGCTCGCGAAGGGCAGGACCGCGACTGCGACGAGCAGCCCGGTAGCGGTGAGGACCCCGAGGAACACCAGCCCCGCCGTGATGATGCGGCTCCTGGGGACGCCGTGGTCGCGGGCCAGCTCGGCCTGCGCGGCGACCGCGAAGACGTTGCCGGGGAGGTACTTGCCGATCTGGCCGACGAAGAACACGTGCAGGCTCAGCCGGACCGGCATCGGGCTGCCGAGCGCGGCCAGCAGCGCGCGCCAGCAGAAGGCGCTCGCGCCGAGACCGGCGAGGGCGGCGGCCGTGCTCTCGAGGATCGCGAGGAGCCCGGTGCGTGAGATGGCGTCGCCGAGCTGGTCGGCGTGCCGGGTCACCCAGAGCACGATCAGCACCAGCGCGACCGCGAGGAAGGAGAGCCGCAGGGCCGTCCGTGACCGGGATCGCTGCGCCGGCGCCTCGGTCGTCTCGGTCACGCGCTGCAGCCTAGGGGCGGATCACCGTCGTCCGGTGCGCCGACAGGCGGCCCTGCGCCGGTAGCCTGGGTCGCCATGAGCACCTCTGCGCCCGCTCCGGAGACGCCCGGCGTCGTCATCGGCAACCACACCAAGAAGTACACCGCCAAGAACCCGGCCATCAAGTGGCTGACCGAGCGCTTCGTGACCCGCCTGGACGGGATGGTCGGCCAGATCGCCGGCGACCCGAAGCCCGCCACCAACCCGCTCGAGGTCGGTGCCGGCGAGGGCGTCATCTCGCAGAAGATGTTCAACCGCTTCGGCACGGCCGTCGGCCTGGACCTCCCGGATGCGGGCCTGCGCGAGGAGTGGCGCAGCCGTCCCGGACCGCACTACCTGCACGGTGACGCCGAGAACCTGCCGTTCCTCGACGACCAGTTCGACCTCGTGGTGTGCGTCGAGGTGCTCGAGCACCTGCGCGACCCCGACGCGGGCCTGCGCGAGCTCGCCCGCGTCACGTCCCGTCACATGCTGCTGAGCGTTCCCCGCGAGCCGCTGTTCCGCGGGTCCAACCTGGTCACCGGCCGCTACGTGAAGGACCTGGGCAACACGCCCGGCCACCTCAACCACTGGACGAAGACGTCCTTCGGGAAGTTCGTGTCACAGGTGGCGGACGTCAAAGCGGTCGCCTCCCCGTACCCGTGGACGATCGTCTGGGCCACCGTCCGCTAAGACCCTGGTCAGCTGGCGCGTTGGCGGGCGCGCACGGTCGGGCGCTCCGCCAGCTCGACGGGACGGTCGTCGGACGGCGACAGCATCCCGAAGCGCATCTTCTTGGTGTGCTCGAGGGAGTCCTCGATGAGGGCCCGGTTGGTGCGCAGCAGGTCGCCGGTGATGCCGCCCAGGACCGACAGGAACGACGCGAGGAGCAGGACCGCGCCGACGATCAGGGACTGAAGGTGCGAGCCGTGGGTGGGCTCGGTCGCGACGATGATCCCGTAGCGCACGAACGGGATGAGCCCGAGCACGCCGAACAGCGCCGCGAAGGCGCTGAAGATCACGTACGGCTTGTACATGATGTAGGCGCGCATGATCGCGCCGGCGCTCTTGAAGACGTGCTGGTAGGTGCTCTTGAACAGCCGCGACTCACGCGTCTTGGCGTTGGTCGTGATGGGCACCGACGAGATCGCGAGCTTCTTGTTGCCCGCCTGGATGATGGTCTCCATGCAGTACGAGAAGCGGGTGATCGTGTTCAGGAGCATCAGCGAGTCGCGCGAGTAGGCGCGGAAGCCGCTGGCGGCGTCGGGCAGGTCGGTGCCGGCCGCCTTGTTGACGATGCCGGAGCCGAACTTCTGCAGCCACTTCTTGGGGCCGCTGAAGTGCTCGACCAGGTCGACCTGACGGTCTGCGATGACGATGTCGGCCTCGCCGCGCAGGATCGGCTGGACCAGGTCGGCGATCTTCTCCTGCGGGTACTGGTTGTCGCCGTCGGTGTTGACGACGATGTCGGCACCGAGCTCGAGGGCCCGCTGCACGCCGTCGTGGAAGGACCGGCCCAGCCCGCGGTTGCGGGCGTGCCGGACGAAGTGGGTGACGCCGAACGACTGGGCGACCTCGACGGTCCTGTCGGTGGACCCGTCGTCGATGATCAGGACGATGATCTCGTCGATCCCCGGGATCTCCTTGGGGATGCTGGAGAGCACCAGCGGGAGGGTCTCCTCCTCGTTGAGGCAGGGGACTTGGACGACGAGACGCACGCGCGCCATCCTAGCCGTCAGGGCCTTCTCCCCTAGGCTGCCACGCGTGCCCCAGACCGGTGAACCCTTCCGGTTCCGGAGCGTGTTCCGCGGGGTTCCCGCGGTCGTCTGGCTGCTGACGGGCGCGTTCGCCGCCCTGCTGCTGCTCCACACGGCGCTCACGCCGCTGTACCGCGCCCCTGACGAGGCCCGGCACGTGGACCAGGTCGTGCACCTGCGCGACGGCGACGGCTACCCGCCGCCCGGCAAGGAGGTGCTGACCCAGCAGGTCCTCGGCTCGTACGTGATCTCCGGCTACGCCGCCCCTGACCCGTCGAGCCCGCTCGGGAAGCGCCGGACGCTGCCCCTCCGCAAGGCCGACGCCCCCGATCTCGGCAACGCCCCCGCGTTCAGGGACGTGCCGGCGCCCACGCCGCCGCAGGCCCAGCTCAACCAGATGACGCAACACCCGCCGCTCTACTACGGGGTCGGCGCGGCGATCCTCTGGGTCATCCCGCACGACGCGCACCTGCCCTTCCCCTGGGTCATCGGGATCCTGCGGCTCTACTCCGTCCTCTGCGTCGCCCTGCTGCCGCTGCTCGCGTTCAACGCCGCCCGCCGGCTCGGCCTCACGGCGGCGACAGCGGCAGCAGCCGTGCCGTTCGCCATCCCGCAGCTCGCTCACATCGGCAGCTCGGTGACGAACGACAGCCTGCTGATCGGGACGATGTCTCTCCTCACCGTCGCGCTGACCTATGTCGCGACCGGCGACCTGACGAAGCGCACCGCCGTCTACGTCGGGCTGATCGCGGCAGCCGCCCTGTTCACGAAGGCGTTCGCCCTCGCAGCCGTCCCGTGGATCGTGGTCGCCTACGGCATCGCGCTCTACCGGACGCGGTCCCGGCTCGCGGTCGGCGGCCTGATCATCGCGGGAACGACGAGCGCTCTCGGCGGCTGGTGGTACGTCGTCAACGTGCTGCGCTACGGGAAGCTGCAGTCGGAGCAGACGCAGGTCAGCTTCCCGAAGCCGCCGGCCGGCTTCCACCCTTCGCACACGGCGTACCTCAAGGAGTTCGCGAAGGAGATCTCCCAGAAGTTCTGGGGCAACTTCGGCTACTACGATTTGCCGCTGCCGCGCTGGTTCACGACGTCGGCGACCGTCGTGCTGCTCGTCCTCCTGGTGCTCGGCCTGCTCGCCGTGAAGCCTCGCCTCCCCGGCGTCTCGCTCCTTCTCCCGCTGCTCGGCGTCGCGGCCATCACCATCGCCGGCACCTACGGCCTCTACGCGAAGTACGGCGAGACCGTCGACGGCCGACCGTTCTTCCCGGGACTCCAGGGCCGCTACCTGTTCCCGGCAGTCGCCGCGGTCAGCGTCCTGGTCGCCGCGGGACTCGGCCTGGTGGCCCGCCGCCTCGCTGCCCCGGTGGCGATCGTCGTCGCCGCTGCCGCCCAGCTCTACGGCACGCACGCCGAGCTGAACGGCTTCTGGGGCGGCAGCCTGCGGACGGTGGCTGCGTGGAGCTGGTACCCCGGCTCTCTCGTGTACGTCGTGACGATCGCTCTCGTCGGGCTGGTCGCCTGCGCAGCGCTCGTGTCGGTGAAGGAGGTACGGGCGTGAGGAAGGTGCCGAAGGTCGTCTGGGTGCTCGTGGGCATCAACGCCGCGCTGCTCTCGCTCTACACGCTGCTGTTCCCGCCCTACACCGGCTTCGACGAGCCACAGCACGTGGACATGGCGATCCACGTCGCGCAGGGCGACACCTGGCCGTGGCCCGCGCCGGGGAAGCTGCCGCTGTCGGCAGCGGTCGGCAACTCGAGCAACCCGGTGTACTTCGCCGCCGACGGGCCGGTCCAGCTGCAGCTGCACCAGAAGCGGTTCGACGACACGTTCATCCTCGACCGCCCCTACCGCCCGACGATCGGCCAGCTGACGAACCCGCCGCCGACGGTCGCGAACTACCCCAACCAGATGGTCCAGCACCCGCCCGCGTACTACGCCCTGGCTGCGGTGGTGCTGAAGGCGTGGCCGGGATCGATCGCCGACATGCGCTACGACCAGGTCGTCGGGCTGCTCCGGCTGCTGAGCGTGCTGCTGCTGACGCCGCTGCCATTGCTGTTCTGGAAGGGCATCTCGCGGCTCACCGACCCACCTGTCGCCGTCATGGGCGCCGCCTTCAGCACCGGCATCCCCGGGCTGACGCGCATCGGCGCGAACGTGCAGAACGACGACCTGCTCATCCTCGCGGTGACCGGGCTGATGGTGGCGTTGATCCGGGTCGTGACGGGCGACCTCACCCGCAAGACAGCGATCTGGGTCGGGCTGCTGACAGCCCTGGCGCTGTTCACGAAGGGCTTCGCTCTCGTCCTCCCACCCGTGATCGTCGCGGCCTACGCGTTGCACAGGAAGGACGGCATCAAGCCGGGGATCTGGGCGCTCGGCGTCGGCGGTGTGCTCGGCGGGCCCTGGTACCTGATGAGCCTGGTCCGGTTCGGCAAGCTGCAGGTCGAAGGCCTCGGGCCGGTGGCGGACAAGCAGTTCCGGGCCGAGTCCGCGACCAAGGGACCGCACACCTGGACCGGCTACGTCGACCACGTGTCCGGGCTGCTGAACCGTCGGTTCTGGGGCGCCATCGGCGTGCCGGACAAGCCGTTCCTGCCGCTGTGGCTGGGCTGGTCCCTGACGATCGCGGTGACGGTCTTCATCGTGCTCGCGCTCGTGCGGTCGGCCCAGCGGCTGCGGCTCGTGGCGCTCCTGCTCCCCGTCCCGCTCATGCTCGTGCTGGTCGTGTTCGGCAGCCAGCACTGGTGGCGCTTCAACGGCGGGTTGCCGGGCGTTCAGGGCCGCTACCTCTACCCCGGGCTCCTCGGCACCGTCGCCGTGCTCTGCGTCGGCATCCAGTCCTGCCTGAGGTCGCGCCGCAACCTCGCGCCCCTCATCGGCCTCGGCGTCGCAGGCCTGCTGCAGCTGTGGGCCGGCGAGATCATCGTGCGCAGCTACTGGCTGCGCGGCGACGACCCGAAGGCGACGCTCAAGGCGATCTCCTACTGGTCGCCCTGGCCGACGCTGGTCAACACCATCCCGTTCCTCGCGCTCGCGGTGCTCGTCCCGTGGGCCGTGGTGCTCTGCGCCAAGGGCGCCTTCTCAACCGAACCGCTTGTGGAGCAGGGGGAAGCGACCGCCTGACGGGCCGGTCGGGTCGCTGGGGTCGACGTCGGGGAAGGCGTCGCCGCCCGGCTCGAAGCCGAGGTCGGAGTAGCGCGGCGTGGCCGCGTCGGCGAAGGCCGCACCGCTGCCCGCGCAGGCCTGCTCCAGGTCCGGCAACGCCGCCAGGTCGTCGGGGTGATCGCGCGCCGTCGTGAACACCCGCTCGCCGTGGGCCACCAGCCAGCTGCGATCCGCGGCGAACCCCTCAGGGTCCGTCGGCCCGCAGACGACGGTCATGGCCTCGCTCAGCGCCGTCCTGTTGAGATCGGCATCGCGGGCGACGAGCTGCTGGCGCCAGGACTCGAGCCGGGTCGCCGGAGCCTGCGAGAGCAGGTTGGTCATCACGGCGGCCCTGTCCTCGACGGCACCGGTCCCTGACCTCTGCACCAGGCTCCAGAAGTCGTGCTCGCTCAGCACGCCACCGGGTCGGCCCGAGCCACCGGAGCAACCTGCAAGGACCGCAGCGAACAGGACCGTCGATACCCCAGACTTCAGTCCCATGCGCCGCCTCCTGCCTGCCCTCGCCGTCGTCGTGCTGCTCGC
>JAODNF010000228.1 GCA_025464915.1 Frankiales bacterium
CGCTCTTCCGATCTGGACGTCACGATCGTGATGGGCGTCAACCACGAGCAGTACGACCCGGCCAACCACCACGTCATCTCCAACGCCTCCTGCACGACGAACTGCCTCGGGCCGATGGCCAAGGCCATCAACGACGAGTTCGGCATCGTCAAGGGCCTCATGACGACGATCCACGCCTACACGCAGGACCAGAACCTGCAGGACGCCCCGCACGCCGACCTCCGCCGGGCCCGCGCCGCGGCCCTCAACCTGGTCCCGACGAGCACCGGCGCCGCCAAGGCGATCGGGCTGGTGCTCCCGGAGCTCAAGGGCAAGCTCGACGGGTACGCCGTCCGCGTGCCGATCCCGACGGGCTCGGCCACCGACCTCACCGTCGAGCTCTCCCGCGAGGCGACCGCTGACGAGATCAACGCCGCCGTCAAGGCCGCCGCGGAGGGCCCGATGAAGGGCTACCTGAAGTACTCGACCGACCCGATCGTCTCCAGCGACATCGTGACCGACCCGGCGTCCTGCATCTTCGACGCCCCGCTGACCAAGGTCATCGGCAACCAGGCCAAGGTCGTCGGCTGGTACGACAACGAGTGGGGCTACTCCAACCGCCTCGCGGACCTCATCACCCTCGTGGGCAAGTCGCTCTAGTGCGGCTCGCGGAAGACCTGGAGGTCAAGGGGAAGCGGGTTCTCGTCCGCTCGGACCTGAACGTCCCGCTAGAGGACGGCGCCATCACCGACGACGGCCGCATCCGTGCGTCGCTGCCGCTGATCCGCTCGCTCGCCGAGCAGGGCGCCCGCGTCATCGTGACCGCCCACCTCGGCCGCCCGAAGGGCGCGCCGGACCCGAAGTACAGCCTGGCCCCGGTCGCCAAGCGCCTCGAGGAGCTGCTCGGCCGACCGGTCCGACTGGCACGCGACGTCGCCGGCCCGGACGCGCACTCGAGCGTCGAGGACCTGCGCGACGGCGGCGTGCTGCTGCTCGAGAACGTCCGCTTCGAGGCGGCCGAGACGTCCAAGGACGACGCCGAGCGCGGCGCCCTGGCCGACACGCTCGCGAGCTTCGCCGACGTCTACGTCGACGACGCGTTCGGTGCGGTGCACCGCAAGCACGCCAGCGTGTACGACGTGGCTCAGCGCCTCCCGCACGCCGCGGGTCCGCTCGTCGCCGCCGAGGTCGAGGTCCTGGGGCGGCTCGAGAAGGACCCCGAGCGCCCCTACGTCGTCGTGCTCGGCGGCTCGAAGGTCAGCGACAAGATCAAGGTCATCGACGCGCTGCTCCCGAAGGTCGACGCCCTGCTCGTCGGCGGCGGCATGTGCTTCACCTTCCTCAAGGCCCAGGGCTACGGCGTCGGCTCCTCCCTGCTGGAGGAGGAGATGCTCGACCAGTGCCGCACCCTGCTCGAGAGCGGCAAGATCGTGCTCCCGGTGGACGTGGTCGCTGCCGGCGCCTTCTCCGCAGACGCCGACCACGACGTCGTACCCGTCTCGGAGATCCCGCCGGACCGGATGGGCCTCGACATCGGACCTGAGTCGGTGACGCTGTTCGCCGCGAGGCTCGAGGGCGCGAAGACGGTCTTCTGGAACGGCCCGATGGGCGTGTTCGAGATGGCCCCGTACGCCGCCGGCACGAAGGGCGTGGCCGAGGCGATCGCGTCCCTGCACGGGCTGACCGTGGTCGGCGGCGGGGACAGTGCGGCGGCGGTCCGCGCGCTCGGCATCGACGAGTCGCGCTTCACCCACATCAGCACCGGCGGCGGCGCCTCCCTCGAGCACCTCGAGGGCAAGGTCCTGCCCGGGCTCTCTGTGCTGGAGGACTGATGGCGCGCCAGCCGCTGATGGCGGGCAACTGGAAGATGAACCTCAACCACCTCGAGGCCATCGCCCTGGTGCAGAAGCTCTCGTTCAGCCTGTCGGACAAGGACCACGACGCCGTCGAGTGCGTCGTGCTCCCGCCCTTCGTGGACCTGCGCTCGGTCCAGACCCTCGTGGACGGCGACAAGCTGCGCATCCGCTACGGCGCGCAGGACCTGTCCCCGCACGACAGCGGCGCTCACACGGGCGACATCAGCGGCGCGATGCTGGCGAAGATCGGCTGCCAGTACGTCGTGATCGGTCACTCCGAGCGACGCACTGACCACGCAGAGTCTGATGACGTCGTCCGGGCCAAGGTGATCGCGGCGGCGAAGCACGGCCTGGCGCCCATCCTGTGCGTCGGCGAGGGCCTGGGAGTCCGCCAGTCGGGCACCCACGTGGCGCACTGCGTCGCGCAGCTGCGGGCGGCTCTCACGGACGTCCCGGACAAGGTCCTCGACACGCTGGTGGTCGCCTATGAGCCGATCTGGGCCATCGGGACCGGCGAGGTCGCGACGCCTGAGGACGCCCAGGAGGTCTGCGCGGCCCTGCGGGCGCTGCTGGGCGAGGTCTTCGGCGCCGGCGTGGCCGACGGCACCCGCGTCCTCTACGGCGGGTCCGTGAAGTCGTCGAACGTGGCAGCGATCATGGTGCAGCCCGACGTGGACGGCGCCCTGGTGGGCGGTGCGTCCCTCGAGGCGGAGGAGTTCGCCAAGATCGTCCGCTACCCGACGCTCGAGCCGGTGTAGGACCGCCTGTCCGACTGCGACATCTGGTCGACACGTCCGGCAGGTAGCAAGGTCACCGGTTGGTCACGATGTCGCCTCAACAGTGCGTCCTGTCTTTTGTCCAGGACTTTTCTGGTCCTAGATTCCCGACAGATCACTCTGCGGCCACCCGCCGCCCGCACCACCCGCTCGGCTTCACGAGAGCCGAACGACCGGATCAGCCCTTGAGGGACGGAGACTCGACCGCGTGACTGCCCCGCTGGACGTTGAACCGTCGGCCCTGTCGGCCGACCCCGACGCCGTCACCAACGCCGAGTCGAGCAAGGCGGTCGAGGGCCGGTCGCTGAAGCAGATCGCCTGGATGCGCCTGAAGCGCGACAAGGTCGCGCTGGGCGGCGCCGTGGTCATCGTGCTGCTGATCCTGATCGCGGTCTTCGCACCGCTCATCGTCAAGGCCCTCGGGCACCCGCCGAACGACTTCCACGAGGACCTGCTCGACCCGACGCTGCTGACGCCGAAGCACAAGTACGGCGGCATCAACGGCAGCTACCTGCTCGGTGTCGAGCCCGTCAACGGTCGCGACATCTTCAGCCGCATCGTCTACGGCGCGCGGATCTCGCTGCTCACGGCCTTCCTCGCCACGGTGCTGTCGGTGACGATCGGCACGGTCCTGGGGATCACGGCCGGCTTCTTCGGCGGCTGGGTCGACGGTCTGATCAGCCGCACCATGGACATCCTGCTCGCCTTCCCGCTGCTGGTCTTCGCGATCAGCATCGGCACCGTGATCCAGACGGCCAACGGCGCCGTGCTCGGCCTGTCCGGCACCTCGCTCAGCGTCGCCACGCTGATCTTCATCATCGGGTTCTTCAACTGGCCCTACATCGGCCGCATCGTGCGCGGCCAGACGCTGTCGCTGCGCGAGAAGGAGTTCGTCGACGCCGCCCGCAGCCTGGGTGCCTCGAACGGCCACATCATCTTCAAGCAGCTGCTGCCCAACCTGGCGGCCCCGGTGCTCGTCTACAGCACGCTCATCATCCCGAGCAACATCCTGTTCGAGGCCGCGCTGTCCTTCCTCGGGGTCGGCGTGCGCCGTCCCACCCCGAGCTGGGGAAGCATGCTGAGCGATGCGGTCGCCACCTACTCCATCGACCCGATCTTCATGATCGTGCCGGGCGTCGCCCTGCTGATCACCGTCATGGCCTTCAACCTGCTCGGTGACGGCCTCCGCGACGCCCTCGACCCGCGCGCCGGCCGGTAGGCCCCAGATCCCGTCGCCCCACGAGGGCGACGTGCACGAAACGGTGGGAGTCGCCGACGCCCGCTGAAGACCCTCGAAGGGAGCACCGCTCACGATGTCCCGCAACAAGCTCGTGAAGGCCGGCAGTGTTGCTGCTGTCCTCGCACTGGGAGCGGCCGCCTGCGGCGGCTCGTCCTCCGGCTCAAAGCCGACCAGCACTGGCGTCAAGGCCACCTACAACGCTGCCATCGGTGGCGTCGTCAACAAGTCCACCAAGGTTGGCGGCACCATCAACTACGTGGCGAGCTCCGACTTCGACTCGCTCGACCCGGCGCGCACCTACTACGCGTACTCGTGGGACTACCAGCGCATCTACCAGCGCACCCTGATGATGTTCAAGCCGGTCGCCGGCAAGGACGGCGCGTCGGTCACGGGTGACCTCGCGACCGGTGCGGGCGCGCTCAGCGACGGCGGCAAGACCGTCACCTACACGCTGCGCGACGGCATCACCTTCGAGACCGGCGCGGCGATCAAGTCCGCCGACATCAAGTACGCCCTCGAGCGGTCCTTCGCCCAGGACGTCATCAACGGCGGTCCCGGTGCGACCTACCTGTCCCCGATCCTGGTCGGCGGCAAGACCTACAAGGGCCCGTACAAGGGCGGCGACCTCGCGTCCATCGACGCGACCGACCCCAAGAAGATCGTCTTCCACCTGACGAAGGCCTTCGCGGACTTCGACTACCTGATGGCGCTCCCCATCAGCACCCCCGTGCCGAAGGCTTCGGACACCGGCAGGAACGGTGGGGCCAACTACCAGTTCCACGTCGTGTCCAGCGGTCCGTACAAGATCGCCACGTACCAGCCGGGCAAGGTCCTCAACCTGGTGCGCAACACCGCGTGGAAGAAGGACTCCGACCCGAACCGCCTGGCGCTCCCCGACAAGATCAACCTCATCGAGGGCCTGGACTCGGCCGACGAGGACCAGCGCGTGCTCGCCGGGTCCGCGGACATGGAGATCGAGGGCACGGGTGTCCAGCAGGACGCGCAGTCCAAGATCCTCACCAACCCGACCAACAAGGTCAACGCCGACAACCCGTCGACCGGCTTCACGCGCTACATCTCCATCCAGCAGACGGTGGCGCCGCTCGACAACGTCCACTGCCGCCGGGCCGTGCAGTACGCCGCCGACAAGGTCGCCCTGCAGTTCTCCCGTGGTGGCCCCATCGCTGGTGGTGACGTCGCGACACAGCTGACGCCGCCGAACCTGTCGTCCTACAAGAAGATCGACCCGTACCCCAGCGGTTCGGACAACAAGGGCGACCTGGCCAAGGCCAAGGACGAGCTGAAGCAGTGCGGGAAGCCGTCCGGCTTCACCACGAAGATCGCCACGTCCAACAAGGGCAAGGGCCCGAAGACCGCCGAGGCGCTCCAGCAGGGCCTCAAGCGGGTCGGCATCAACGCCCAGATCGTCGCGGTCGACCCGTCGACGTACTACTCCGGCGTCATCGGTCTCCCGAGCAACGTCAAGAAGCAGGGTCTCGGCCTCGCCGTGGCCGGCTGGGGCCCGGACTTCCCGACCCCCTACGGCTTCTTCGAGTCCATCGTCGACGGCCGTGCGATCAAGAAGGACGGCGGCAACTCGAACTACGCCGAGCTCAACGACCCGGCCATCAACAGTCTCATCGACCAGGCCGGTTCCGAGACCGACGCGAGCAAGCGCAACGACCTCTGGGCCCAGGTGGACCAGAAGGTCATGGACGCTGCCGTCATCCTGCCGTTCGTGGCCGACAAGGCGCTCACGTACCGGGGTCCGCGACTGACGAACGTCTACATCAACCAGGCGTTCGGCATCTACGACTTCGTCAACATCGGCGTCACCAGCTAGTTCACTCTCCTGCACCACTGAACCTGAAGGGCAGGTGAAGTCCGCTGCGGCCGGGGCTACGGCCCCGGTCGCAGCGGACACTCCTCATGGGTCGATTCGTCATCCGCCGGCTCCTCGGCGTCGTCGTGCTGATGTTCATCGTCAGCGCCGCGACCTTCGCGGTCTTCTTCCTGGGCCCGAAGTTCGTCGGCGCCGACGTCGCCCGTAACTTCTGCGGCCGCGTCTGCAACGAGCAGTCCCTCGTCGAGGTCAAGGCCAAGCTCGGCCTCGACAAGCCCATCTACGACCAGTACGGCGCCTACGTGAAGGGCATCTTCGTCGGCCGCACGTTCGGCTCGGGCGAGACCGCGCGGGACTGCCCCGTGCCCTGCCTGGGCTACTCGTTCAAGACAGACCTTCCCGTCTGGAACCAGATGACGGACCGGCTGCCGGTCACCTTCTCGCTCGCCATCGGCGCGGGCCTGATCTGGCTGGTCAGCGGCGTCGCCGTCGGCATCCTGTCGGCGCTCAGACGCGGAACCCTGTTCGACCGGGCCGCGATGTCGGTGGCCCTCGCGGGCGTCTCGCTGCCCGTCTACTTCACGGGCCTGGTGGCCCTCTCGGTCTTCAGCTACAAGTTCAAGTGGTTCGTCAACGTCCACTACTCCGGATTCACGGACAACCCCGCCGAGTGGGCCAAGAACCTCGTGCTGCCGTGGATCTGCCTGGCGTTCCTCTACGCCGCGACCTACGCCCGCCTGACCCGCGCCAACATGCTCGAGACGATGGGGGAGGACTACATCCGCACCGCCCGCGCCAAGGGCCTGCCGGAGAAGGTCGTCATCCGCAAGCACGGCTTCCGCGCCGCGCTGACACCGATCGTCACGATCTTCGGCCTCGACCTCGGCGGGCTGCTGGGCGGCGCCATCCTCACTGAGAGCGTCTTCGGCTTCCCGGGCGTCGGCAAGCTCGCCGTCGACGCGATCGGTCAGCAGGACCTGCCGGTCATCCTCGGCGTGACGCTGTTCGCGGGCTTCTTCATCGTCATGGCGAACCTGATCGTCGACGTGCTCTACGCCTACGTCGATCCGCGCGTCCGCTACTCCTGAGCCCGTGCTGGCTGACGTACGCTCCCTGCACCCGACACCACCGTTGAGGATCACGTGACGCAAGAGATGATCGAGAGTGCCGCCGCACCTCGCGGCGCCGCCAGCGCCTTCCTCGAGCTGCGCGACCTGAAGGTCCACTTCCCGACCGACGACGGTCTCGTCAAGTCGGTCGACGGCCTGTCGTTCCAGCTCGAGAAGGGCAAGACGCTCGGCATCGTCGGCGAGTCGGGCTCGGGCAAGTCGGTCACCAGCCTAGCCATCCTCGGCCTGCACAAGGGCACCCGCGCGCACCTGTCCGGCGAGGTGTGGCTGGACGGCACTGAGCTGATCGGCGCCTCCAAGGAAGAGGTGCGCAAGCTCCGCGGCAGCAAGATGGCGATGATCTTCCAGGACCCGCTGTCGGCGCTGCACCCCTACTTCACCATCGGGTCGCAGATCGCCGAGGCCTACCGCATCCACAACGACGTCTCGAGGAAGGCCGCCCGCGCCCGCGCCGTCGAGATGCTCGAGCGGGTCGGCATCCCGACGCCCGACAAGCGCGTCGACGACTACCCGCACCAGTTCTCGGGCGGCATGCGGCAGCGCGCGATGATCGCCATGTCGCTGTCCTGCAACCCCGAGCTGCTCATCGCCGACGAGCCGACCACGGCGCTCGACGTGACGGTGCAGGCGCAGATCCTCGACCTGCTGCGCGACCTCCAGAAGGAGTTCGGCTCCGCGATCATCATGATCACCCACGACCTGGGTGTCGTGGCCGAGTTCGTCGACGACCTGCTGGTCATGTACGGCGGCAAGTGCGTCGAGTACGGCACGGTCAACGAGGTCTTCTACGAGCCCCAGCACCCCTACACCTGGGGCTTGCTCTCGTCGGTGACCCGGCTCGACCGCGTCCGCGAGGACCGGTTGAAGCCGATCGCCGGCTCGCCGCCCAGCCTCATCAACGTCCCGAACGGCTGCGCCTTCCACCCGCGCTGCCCCTACGAGCCGCAGACCGGCGGTAAGGGCTCCACCGTCGTCCCCGAGCTCGTGGACGCGGGCAAGGGCCACCTGGTGAGGTGTCACCTGTCCGCCAAGGAGCGGCAGGACATCTTCCTCAAGCAGGTCAAGCCGACCCTCTAGATGATCGCCACGAGCCAGGAGTCCCACGCATGACCGCCACCGCACCCGACGCCGCTGCGGCTCTCGCTGGCGGGAGCCAGCCGCTGCTGCAGGTCGAAGGGCTCCAGAAGTACTTCCCCGTGAACCGGGGGATCATCTTCCAGAAGCAGGTGGGCGCCGTGAAGGCCGTCGACGGCCTCAGCTTCAACGTCAACAAGGGCGAGACCCTGGGCGTGGTGGGTGAGACCGGCTGCGGCAAGTCGACCATGGGGCGGCTGCTCACCCGGCTGCTCGAGCCCAGCGGCGGCTCCATCCGGTTCGACGGACGGGACATCACCCACCTGTCCCGCGCCGGCATGCGCCCGCTGCGCAAGGACATCCAGATCATCTTCCAGGATCCCTACAGCTCGCTGAACCCGCGGCACACGATTGGCACGATCGTCGGCGCGCCCTTCCGGCTGCAGAAGGTCCAGACCGACAGCGGCGTGAAGAAGGCCGTCCAGGACCTCCTCGCGCTGGTCGGCCTGAACCCGGAGCACTACAACCGCTACCCGCACGAGTTCTCCGGCGGCCAGCGCCAGCGCATCGGCATCGCACGGGCCCTGGCCCTGCGCCCCAAGATGATCGTCTGCGACGAGCCGGTCTCGGCCCTCGACGTGTCGATCCAGGCCCAGGTCATCAACCTGCTCGACGACCTGCAGGACGAGTTCGACCTGACCTACGTCTTCATCGCCCACGACCTCTCGGTCGTGCGCCACATCTCCGACCGCGTCGCCGTCATGTACCTCGGCAAGATCGTCGAGATCGGCGACCGGATCTCGCTCTACGAGCACCCGATGCACCCGTACACGCACGCCCTGCTGTCGGCCGTCCCGGTGCCCGACCCGGTCAAGGAGAGCAAGCGCGAGCGCATCCTGCTCACCGGTGACGTACCCTCTCCTCTGAACCCGCCGCCCGCGTGCCGGTTCCACACGCGTTGCTGGAAGGCCCAAGCCATCTGCAAGCAGGTGGAGCCGCCGCTGGTGCAGATCCAGCCCGGCCACGAGGTGGCCTGTCACTTCCCCGAGGAGCGTGTGCTCGTCTAGATGATCACCTTCTTGTGCCTCCTGCTCATGATGGCCAGCCTCGGCATGGTCGTGCTCGTCCTGCTCCACAAGGGCAAGGGCGGCGGCCTGTCGAACATGTTCGGCGGCGGCGTCTCGTCATCGCTCGGCGGCAGCGCCGTCGTCGAGAAGAACCTGGACCGCCTGACGATCGTCTGCGGCCTGGTCTGGTTCGTCTCCATCGTGTCGCTCGGCCTGCTGCTCAAGCCTGCCTCCTGACCCGACGGGTTAGACTGGCCGTCGTTCAGGTCTAGGGAGGCACCACGTGGCAGGCGGCAACGCGATCCGAGGCAGCCGAGTCGGCGCCGGCCCGATGGGCGAGGCCGAGCGCGGCGAGGCCGCGCCGCGCCGCCGCGTCAGCTTCTGGTGCGCCAACAAGCACGAGACCCGGCCCTCGTTCGCCGAGGACGCCGCGCTCCCGGAGACCTGGGACTGCCCGCGCTGCGGCTTCCCGGCCGGCCGGGACAAGGACGCGCCCCCGGCGCCGCCCAAGACCGAGCCCTACAAGACGCACCTGGCCTACGTGCGCGAGCGCCGCAACGAGGCCGACGGCGAGGCCATCTTGCAGGAAGCCCTCGCCCGCCTCCGCGGCAAGTAGTCCGCCCGAGCCGATCAGAGTGAGGAGCACCGCGTCCTGACGCGGTGCTCCCCGCTCTCTCCCGTCGGCTCGGCCCACGTGTACGGGCAGACCGCGCGTGACGGAGTACGCGCTCGACGACGACCGCCGCTCTCGGAACGCCTGGCTCCGGTTGTTCACGACCCCGCTTGCCGGCTGAGCGTGAATCCGGGTCGGTGCCGTGAACAAGCGGAGCCGCCTCGGAGACGGAGCACCAGCCGGAGCTACCGCTCGACCGGCAGCCGGCTGGCAGCGGCTTCGTCGAGGAGCCAGCGGGTCTCGGCGGTGCCGCGGGCACCTGCGACCGGCAGTTCGACCTGCGAGGCGGTCCTGGCCGCTGCGAGGGCGTCTGCCTTGCCCTCGCCGGAGGCGATCACCCACACCGCAGCGGCCGACTGGATGGCGCTGAAGCCCAGGGACACGCGCGTGGGCGGCGGCTTGGGGCAGTCGTGGACGCCGAAGGCCCGCCGCTCGTCCACGGCGGCGGGGGAGTCCGGGAAGATCGAGGCGACGTGACCCTCGGGGCCGACCCCCAGGAGCAGTACGTCGAAGGCGGCCGGCAACGAGGCCGCGTACACCGAGGCTGCCTCGTCCGCGGTGATCGTGCCGTCGTCCCAGCCCATCGGGTGGACACGGGCGGGGTCGAACGGCAGGTGGTCGAGCAGCGCCTGGCGGGCCTGCAGCTCGTTGCGGTCCTCGGAGTCGCGGGCGACGAAGCGCTCGTCGCCCCACCACACGTCGACGCGCGCCCAGTCGACCTCGCCGGGACTGCGTCGTACGGCCTCGAGAGCCGCGATGCCGACGCCGCCCCCGGTGAGCACGACCGATGCCGAGCCCTGCGTCGCCTGGACCGAGGCCAGCCGCTCGATGAGTAGCGCGGCGACGTCGGTGGCGAGGTCGTCGTGGACCGAGACGATCACGACGTCGTGAGGGCCGGGTCGGGGTCGCTCGCCTCCATCGGGTCCTGCCACACGTGGAGCCGGCGGTTGGGGCGGGCCGACAGGTCCGTGAGGCCCGAGAAGGTCTCGAGGCTCTCCGCGTAGACCTCGTCGGCGTCGAGGCGGCGCAGCTCCTCGGCGAGCAGGTCGCCGAGCTCACGACGGGGGAGCGGGAGGTTGCGGTCGGGCTGGCCGGTGCGCGAGAGGATGGCCGTGCTGCCGTCGGTACGGCTGATCGTGACGGTGTCGTCGCCGACCTTCATGGTCACGCCGGTGACTCCCGGTCCGGCGCTGTCCTCGACGCCGACCGACAGGTCGAGACGGCGACCGAGCCAGCCGGCGAGCAGGGTGCGCGAGGGGTTGCTCGCCTCGCCGGTCACGGTGACGGAGCGGACGTCGCCGATCAGGGAGTCGAACGCCGAGGCGCACAGCGAGCGCCACAGCGTCGTCCGCGTCCAGGCCAGGTCGGTGTCGCCGGGGGCGTAGTCGTCTGCCCGCATCCTCAGCGCTGCCAGCGGGTCGGTGCTCGCGGCGGTGTCGGTGATGCGCCGGTCGGCGATGACGCCGAGCGGGTCGTGGGCGATCAGGTGCGGCGGCTCGCCGAACCACCACGTGACGACCGGGGCGTCGGGAGCGAGCAGCGGCAGGACGACGGACTCGGCGTGGAGCGAGAGCCGGCCGTACATCCGCATCACGATGGCCTCGCCCGGGCCGAGGCGGCCGCCCACGGACACCTCGGCGTCCAGGCGCGGCTCGGGGGCGTCAGGGCGGCGGCGTACGACGATGAGCAGCCGGCACGGGTGCTGCGCGGCTGCGGCCGTGGCCGCCTGCTCCGCCTCGGCGACGAGCTTCTCGTCGACGACGGCGACCAGCGTCAGCGCGAGGCCGGACGAGACCGAACCCGCGGCGCGCCGCTCGGCCGACAGCGCCTTGATGACGGCGCTCCCAGAGGTGTCCCACAGTGCTGTCACAACGAGTCCCTCTCCGTCACTACGAGTCCCTCTTTGCCGTCATGGCCTTCTCCAGGTGCGTCCGTCGCGGGCGAGCATCTCGTCGGCGCCCTTGGGTCCCCACTCGCCGGCGCGGTAGAGCTCGGGCTCGCCCCCGGACGCCCACAGCTCCTCGATCGGGTCGATGATGCGCCAGGACGCCTCGACCTCCTCGTTGCGCGGGAACAGGGCGGCGTCGCCGAGCAGCACGTCGAGCAGGAGCCGTTCGTAGGCCTCGGGGGAGTTCTCGGTGAACGCCTCGCCGTAGAGGAAGTCCATCGCGACGTCGCGGACCTCCATCGTGGTGCCCGGCACCTTGGACCCGAAGCGCAGCGTCACGCCCTCGTCGGGCTGGACCCGGACGACGAGCTGGTTGGCGCCGAGCTCCTCGGTGTCGCTCTTGGAGAACGGCAGGTGCGGCGCCTTCTTGAAGACGATGCCGATCTCGGTGACCCGGCGGGGAAGCCGCTTGCCGGTGCGCAGGTAGAACGGGACACCGGCCCAGCGACGGGTGTCGACGTCGAGCCGGACAGCGGCGAACGTCTCGGTCGTCGAGCCCGCCGCGACGTTCTCCTCGGCCTGGTAGCCGTTGACCCGCTCGCCGGCGAGCCAGCCCTGGTCGTACTGGCCGCGGACGGCGTACGACGCGAGGTCCTTCGGCAGCCGGACGGCGTCGAGCACCTTGATCTTCTCGGCCCGCAGCGCCGCTGCGTCGAACTGCACCGGCTCGTCCATCGCCGTCAGCGCGAGCAGCTGCAGCAGGTGGTTCTGCAGGACGTCGCGGGCGGCGCCGGTGCCCTCGTAGAAGCCGGCGCGGGTGCCGATGCCGACGTCCTCGGCCATCGTGATCTGGACCGAGTCGATGTGGTGGCTGTTCCAGATCGGCTCGAACAGCTCATTCGCGAAGCGCAGCGCCAGCAGGTTCTGGACCGTCTCCTTACCGAGGTAGTGGTCGATGCGGAAGACGTCGTCGGCGGTGAACACGTCGTCGACGAGGCCGTTGAGCTCGATGGCGCTGGCGAGGTCGTGCCCGAACGGCTTCTCGACGACGACGCGGCGCCAGCTGTTGGTCTGCACGTTGTCTGCCATCCCGGTGCGCTCCATCTGCTTGAGCACTGTCGGGAAGGCGTTGGGCGGGATGGACAGGTAGAAGGCGGCGTTGCCTCCGGTGCCGTGGGAGGCGTCGAGGTCCTTGAGCATCGCTGCGAGCTGGTCGAAGGCGTCGTCGTCGTCGAAGGAGCCCGGCAGGAACTTGGTGGCCTCGGCGATCCGCTGCCAGACCTCCTCCCGCCAGCCGGTGCGCGCGCCCTTCTTCGCGGCCTCCTTGGCGATCTGCTCGAAGTCGCCGTCGCCCCAGTCACGGCGGGCGAAGCCGAGCAGCACGAACCCCGGCGGCAGCAGGCCGCGGTTGGCGAGGTCGTAGACGGCCGGGATGAGCTTCTTGCGCGCCAGGTCGCCCGTGACCCCGAAGACGACCAGGGCGCACGGACCCGGGACCTTCGGCAGTCGCCGGTCGCGGGGGTCGCGCAACGGGTTGCTCACGAGAGGACCTGCAGGATCTCGTTCAGGCCCTTGGCGCTCGTGAGGTGCAGCCTCAGCACGGGCCGGCCGTGGTCGGCGAGGACCTTGCCGTCACCCGCTGCCTGCGCGGAGATCAGGGTGCCGTAGGTGAAGTCCCGGCCCGGGATCTCCAGGTCGTCGACGACGCCGCCGGTGATCTGGAGGAAGACGCCCGTGGGCGGCCCGCCCTTGTGGAACTGCCCGGTGGAGTGCAGGAACCGCGGCCCCCAGCCGAAGGTGACGGGCCGCTCGGTGCGCTTCGCGAGGCCGGGGCGGACCGAGGCCAGGTTCCCGTCGCGGGACCGGTCGAGGTAGGCCATCACGGCGAGGTAGCCGTTCGAGGGGACGAGCGACAGAAGCGTCGCGACGGCGCCCTGGACGGTCACCTGACCGGAGAGCACGCCGTCCGTGGCGAAGACCTCGACGTTGCCGTCGGTGAACAGCGGCGCCGCGGGCGCCGGTTGCTCGTCCAGCAGGCCGCGGGCGGCGACCTTCGCGCTCTCGACGTCCGGCTGGTCGAACGGGTCGATGCCGAGCAGCCGGCCGCTGACCGCCACGGCGTACTCCCAGGCGAGCAGCTGCTGGCCGAGGTTGCCGGTGACGCTGGTGCCGATCGGCGGGGTCTCGCCCTGGATCCGCACCACGTGCACGTCGCTCGCGGGCCATTGCACCTCGGGGGCGTCCGGCTCCACCACGACGGGCAGCAGGCCCTTGCCGAGCTTGCCCGTCGACTCCGCGATGAGCTGCTCCGCCCAGTCCCCGAAGCCCGGCAGCGGGGAGGCCTCGGCGTCGATGACGATCTTGTCGCGGCCGTCGGCGCCGAGCGCCGCGCCGAGCTGGAGGCCGGCGTTGTCGTCCTCGGGCAGGTGCGTCGCGAACGACTCCGCCTGGTCGAGGAGCAGCTCCACGTCGGCGCCTGCCAGGGCGGAGGGCACGAGGCCGAACGCGGTGAGCGCGCTGTAACGGCCGCCGACGTTCGGGTCCGCGAGGAAGACGGCGCGATAGCCCTCGTCCCGGGCCAGCTTCTCGAGCGGGGAGCCCGGGTCGGTGACGACCACGACCCGCTGCTTCGGGTCGATGCCGGCCGCGGTGAAGGCCTCGACGAACGACCGCCGCTGGCTGTCGGTCTCGAGGGTGCCGCCGCTCTTGCTCGACACCACGACGACCGTCCGCGACAGGTCGGTCAGCAGGGCGTGCCGCACCTGGTCGGGGTGCGTCGAGTCCAGCACGGTGAGCTCGACGCCGGCGTTCTTGCAGATGACCTCGGGCGCGAGCGACGAGCCGCCCATGCCGCACAGCACGACGTGGTCGACGCCCTCCTCGCGCAGCGCCTCCCTGAGCTTCAGCAGCTCCGGGACGAACTTCCACGAGACCTCGATGACGTCCAGCCAGCCGAGGCGCTTGCTGGCCTCCGACTCCGCGTCAGGACCCCAGAGCGTCGCATCCTTGGCCAGCAGCTTGGCGGGGACGCCGTCGCGCTGGAGGGCCTCCAGGGCCTGCTCCTGGTGGTTCTTCAGGCCGTCGCCGTGGACGTCGACGCTGACGATCACGGCCGCGCCTTCGCGAGCTGGTCGGTCACGGACTCGAGCAGCTCCGACCACGAGGCCTCGAACTTCTCGACGCCCTCCTTCTCGAGCAGGTCGGTGACGTCGTCGAGGTCGATGCCGGCGGCCTTCAGGTCGTCGAACACCTGCTGCGCCTCGGCGTAGGACCCGGTGATGGTGTCGCCCGTGATCGTGCCGTGGTCGGCGACGGCCTTCAGCGTGGCCTCGGGCATCGTGTTGACCGTGCCGGGTGCGACGAGCTCGGTGACGTACATGGTGTCGGAGTAGGCCGGGTCCTTGACCCCCGTCGAAGCCCACAGCGGCCGCTGCGGCTTGGCGCCCAGGGCCTCGAGCGCCTTCCAGCGCTCGCTGCCGAACACCTCCTCGTAGGCCTGGTAGGCGAGCCGGGCGTTGGCCACGGCGGCCTTGCCCCGCAGCTCGTGACCGTCACCCAGGCGCTTGTCGATCTCGGTGTCGACGCGGCTGACGAAGAAGCTCGCGACCGAGGCGAGCTTGGTGATGTCATGACCGCCGGCGTGCGCCTGCTCGAGGCCTGCCAGGAAGGCGTCCATGACGGCCCGGTAGCGCGCGATGCTGAAGATCAGGGTCACGTTCACGCTGATGCCGTGCGCCAGCACCTCGGTGATCGCCGGCAGCCCGTCAAGGGTCGCGGGGATCTTGATGTAGAGGTTCTCGCGGTCGACGAGCCACCACAGCGCCTCGGCCTCGGCCACCGTGCGGTCGGTGTCGGCGGCGAGTCGCGGGTCGACCTCGATCGACACCCGGCCGTCGACGCCGTCGGACGCGTCGTAGCGCAGCTTGAGCACGTCGCAGGCCCAGCGGACGTCATAGGTCGTGAGGGCCCGGACGGCCTCGCCGAGGTCGACCCCGCGCAGCGCGAGGTCCTTGACCTGGCTGTCGTAGGCGGCGCCGTCAGACAGCGCCTTCTGGAAGATCGACGGGTTGGTGGTGACGCCCACGACGTGCTGCGTCGACACCAGGTCGGCGAGGTTGCCCGAGCGCAGCCGCTCCCGGGAGAGGTCGTCCAGCCAGACCGCCACACCTGCGGCGGAGAGGTCGGCGAGTGCGTCAGTCATCGGAGTTCCTTCAGTTGCCGGTGGTGGAGCCCTTGGTCTGGCCGAGCTTGGCGAGCGAGGCGTGCGCGGCGACGACCGCGCGGTCGGCGGTGAGCCCGAACTGCTCGTAGAGCGTCTGGTACGGAGCCGAGGCGCCGAAGTGCTCGAGGGACAGCGGTACCCCGGCCTCGCCGAGGTACTTCCACCACGACTGGGAGATTCCCGCCTCGATCGTCACACGTGCCTTCACGTTGGGCGGCAGCACGGTGTCGCGGTAGGCCTGGTCCTGGGCCTCGAACCACTCGACGCACGGCATGCTGACGACGCGGGTGGTCGTGCCCTCCGCCTCGAGCAGATCCCTTGCGGCCAGGGCGATCTGGACCTCGGACCCGGTGGCGATCAGCACCACGTTCGGCTGCCCGTCGGAGGCGTCCGCCAGGACGTACCCGCCCTTGACCGCGTCCTTCACGAGTGACGGGTCGAGCGTCGGCACGTTCTGACGGGTCAGTGCGAGAGCGGCCGGGCGGTCGGTGTGCCGGAGCACCTGCCCCCACACGGCGACCGTCTCGTTGGCGTCGGCCGGCCGGACGACGTCGAGGCCGGGGATCGCACGCAGCGCCGACAGGTGCTCGATCGGCTGGTGGGTCGGACCGTCCTCACCGAGACCGATCGAGTCGTGGGTCCAGACGTAGGTCACCGGGAGCTTCATGAGGGCCGCGAGCCGGACCGCCCCGCGCATGTAGTCCGAGAACACGAGGAACGTGCCGCCGTAGACGCGGGTGCCGCCGTGCAGGGTGATGCCGTTCATGATCGCGCCCATGGCGTGCTCGCGGATGCCGAAGTGCAGCACCCGGCCGTACGGACCGCCGCTGAACTCCTTGGTCTGCCGGTCCGCGGGCAGGAACGAGGGCGCGCCCTTGGGCGTCGTGTTGTTGGACTCGGCCAGGTCGGCCGAGCCGCCCCACAGCTCGGGCAGGACCGGTGCGAGGGCGCTGAGGACCTCGCCGGACGCCTTGCGGGTCGCCATCCCCTTGTCGTCGGCGGGGAACGACGGCAGCGACTCGTCCCACCCGTTCGGGAGGGTGTGTGTCTTCAGCCGCTCGAGGAGCTCGGCTCCGGAGGGGTTGGCGGCAGCCCAGGCGGCATGCTTCTCGTCCCACTCCGCGTGCAGGTCGCGGCCGCGCTGCACGACCTCGCGGGCGTGCGCGAGGACGTCGTCCGGGAGGATGAAGCTCTGCGCCGGGTCGAGGCCCAGGATCTTCTTGGTGGCCTCGATCTCCTCGGCGCCGAGGGCCGAGCCGTGCGCCTTGCCGGTGTTCTGCTTGGTGGGCGCGGGCCAGCCGATGATGGTGCGCAGCGCGATGAACGACGGCCGGTCGGTGACGGCCTTCGCCTTGTTGATCGCGTCCTCGAGGGCCTGGACGTCCTCGGCGTAGGTGCCGTCCTTCTTGACCCAGTCGACGCGCTGGACGTGCCAGCCGTAGGCCTCGTACCGGGCGCAGACGTCCTCTGTGAAGGCGATGTTGGTGTCGTCCTCGATCGAGATGTGGTTGTCGTCCCAGAGCAGCAGCAGGTTGCCCAGGCGCTGGGTGCCGGCGATCGAGCTGGCCTCCGCGCTGAGGCCCTCCTCGAGGTCGCCGTCGGAGGCGATGCAGTAGACGTCGTGGTCGAACAGCGACTCGCCCTCGGGCGCGTCGGGGTCGAGCAGGCCGCGCTCGCGGCGGGCGGCCATCGCCATGCCCACCGCGTTGCCGACGCCCTGGCCGAGCGGTCCGGTGGTCGTCTCGACGCCGGCGGTGTGCCCGTGCTCGGGGTGACCCGGGGTCAGCGAGCCCCACGTCCGCAGCCGCTTGAGGTCGTCCAGCGTCAGGCCGTAGCCGCTCAGCAGCAGCTGGATGTAGAGGGTGACGCTCGAGTGCCCGCAGGAGAGCACGAACCGGTCGCGCCCCACCCACGACGGGTCGCTCGGGTCGTGCCGGAGGTGCCGCTGGAACAGCAGGTACGCCGCGGGCGCGAGGCTCATGGCGGTGCCGGGGTGGCCGCTGCCGGCCGCCTCCACGGCGTCCATCGCGAGCGCACGGACGACGTTCACCGCGCGCTTGTCCAGCTCGGTCCACTCCAGCGTGCTCAACGCGGTTCCCCTCGGTGCTTGATCTTGCTGTCGACCCTATCGCTGGGACGTGCCCCGGCTGTGGGCGGTCACACCGGGTCGGGGCAGGACGGTCAGGTTCGCTGCCGCTAGAGTTCCGGCCGTGACAGGCCTGGTGGAGACGACGCCCGCCGCCGTCCCCTCGGTCGCGGGCCTGGCCCGCGCCCGCGCGACGGTCGGCGCCTACGTCGCGCTCACCAAGCCGCGGATCATCGAGCTGCTCCTGGTCACCACCGTCCCGACCATGGTCCTGGCCGCCCACGGCTGGCCCGGCTGGGCGCTGACGGCGGCCACCCTCGTCGGCGGCTCGCTCGCGGCGGGGAGCGCCAACGCGCTCAACTGCTGGTGGGACCGCGACATCGACGTGGTGATGAACCGCACGTCCCGCCGCCCGCTGGCCCGGCACACGGTGACGCCTACCGCGGCGCTGGTCTTCGGCCTCGTGCTGGGAGCGCTGGCCACGTTCGAGCTCGCGCTCACCACGAACGTCCTGAGCGCGCTGCTCGCCGACGCCGCGATCGCGTTCTACGTCTGCGTCTACACGATGCTGCTCAAGCGCCGGACCTCCCAGAACATCGTGTGGGGCGGCGCTGCCGGCTGCATGCCGGTCCTGATCGGCTGGTCGGCCGTCACCGACAGCCTGTCCTGGGCTGCGGTGGTGCTGTTCGCCGTGATCTTCTTCTGGACGCCCCCCCACTTCTGGGCGCTCGCCATGAAGTTCAAGGACGACTACGCCCGCGCGTCCGTCCCGATGCTGCCCGTCGTGGCGACGCCGGCGACGGTCGCGCGCCGGGTCGTCTGGTACTCGTGGGCGATGGTCGGCACCTCGTTGCTGCTCGCCCTCGACGCGACCGGCCCGGTCTACCTGGGCTCTGCGGTGGTTCTGGGCGCCGTGTTCCTGTGGGAGGCGCACGGGCTCCAGCGCCAGGTGCTCTCCGGCGCCGACTTCAAGCCGATGCGGCTGTTCCACTTCTCGATCACCTACCTCGCGCTGCTGTTCCTCGCGGTCGCCCTCGACCAGCTCGTCTGAATCCGCGTGCGTCCGCCCCGAGCGAGCGTGAGCGTGTGCACCTGAGCGGACGCAGCGCGAGCCCTCACCGGTAGCGTCCGCTCGACGTCCGAGCGGGCGGGTCCAGGTGAGCGGACGCAAGGAGGCGACAGGTGCGGGTGGCGCTGGCGACCTGTGAGGCGTGGCCGGAGCTCGACGCCGACGGGCCGCTGCTGCTGGAGGCGTTCGCGGACGAGGGGATCGACCTCGAGCTGCCCGTCTGGGACGACCCGGGCGTCGACTGGTCCTCCTACGACCTGACGGTCATCCGCTGCACCTGGGACTACTGGGGCAAGCACGACGCCTATCTCGACTGGACCCGCCGGGTGCCGCGGCTGGCGAACCACCCGGACGTGGTGGCGTGGAACACCGACAAGACCTACCTCAAGCGGCTGGCCGACGCGGGCATCCCGGTCGTGCCCACGGTCTGGCTTGCCCCCGGCGCGGACTTCACGCCTCCGGCGTACCCGTTCGTCGTGAAGCCCTCCGTGAGCGCCGGCGCCCGTGACACGGCCGCCTACGAGCCCGGTGCGACGGCTGCGGCTGCCCACGTGGCCGACCTGCACACCCGCGGCAAGACCGTGATGGTCCAGCCCTACGTCGAGGCCGTCGACACCGCGGGGGAGACCTCGGTGCTGGTCTTCGAGGGGGTCGTGTCGCACGGGGCGCGCAAGTCAGCGGTCCTCACCAAGGGCGCCGGCGAGGCGGAGCTGGGCTCGTGGGAGATGGGGCCGCGAGAGCCGTCGGCCGAGGAGATCGCACTGGCGGAGCGGACGGTGGCGGTGGCGCAGTCGTGGGGTCACGACCTGCTCTACGCGCGGGTCGACATCCTGCCCGGACCGGTGGTCGTCGAGCTCGAGGTCACCGAGCCGTCGCTGTTCCTGGTGCACGCGCCAGGGTCGGCTGCTCGCTACGCGCAGGCTGTGCGCCGGTGGACAGAGCGAGCCAGCTCGCAGCCGTGAACACGCACGTGGCCAGCGCCACGTGGAGGGCGACGGCGGCGGCCGGCACCCCGTGGAAGTACTGCCAGTAGCCCAGGCCGGCCTGGGCGGCGAGCAGTCCCAGCAGGGCCAGCGTCCAGAGCCGGTACGTCGTGCGCCAGCCCACCACGACGAGCGCGAGAACCAGGCCGCTGAGCAGCCAGACCCCGTCGGCGTGCAGCTGGGTGATGTCGCGCGGGTTGAACGGCAGCCGCTCGACCTTCCTGGCGTCGCCCGCGTGCGGTCCGGTGCCGGTCACGAGCGTCCCGAGCACCAGCACCACTGAGGTAGCGGCGACCGACCCCCACGCCAGCCCGCGAATGGACACTGCGCTGCGGTTTCTGGGGTCATTTTCGAAGCGCAGTGTCCATTCGCGGCCAGGAAGGCGGGACAGGAGGGCGGCTGCGGCGAGGACGAGGGGGAAGCTGGTCAGGAAGTGCAGGATCAGGACGTACGGGTTGAGGCCGCTGAGCACGAGCAGCCCGCCGATGACGGCCTGGATCGGTACGACGAGGGCCTGCACCGCCGCGAGCCGGGTGTGCTCCCGCGCGTGCTTGCGGACCGCGAGCACGAGCAGGATCCCGACGCCCTCCATGGCGACCGCGAGCAGCCGGTTGCCGAACTCGATGTAGCCGTGCGACCCGAGCGCGGCGGTGTTGGTCAGCGAGCCGCCGGAGCACCGCGGCCAGGTCGGGCAGCCGAGGCCGGAGCCGGTCACGCGCACCGCGGTACCGCTCACGACGAGCAGCATCTGCAGCCCCAGCGCGAGCTGCGCGAGCCGACGTACCAGGAGCACGGCGCCAGCCTAGGTGCGGCTGTGACCGACGCCCTACCGGGAAAGCGGACTCCGGAGTCCGGTTCTGCCGTAGGTTGCCTACGTGCGACCTCATCCGCAGCGCACGCTGCTCGTCCTGACCCTTCCGGCGCTCGCGTACTCGCTGGCGCAGACGATGCTCGTCCCCGCCTTCGGCGACCTCGAGACCGAGCTGCACCACGGCCCGGCCGACATCACCTGGGTGCTGACGTCGTACCTGGTCTCGGCGGCGGTGTTCACCCCGCTCGTCGGCCGTCTCGGCGACCAGGTCGGCAAGCGCCGGATGCTGGTGCTGTCCGTCATCGCGTTCGCGGTCGGCAACGTCATCTCCGCGCTCGGTGGGACGTACGCGCTGGTCCTCGGCGGCCGGGTCGTGCAGGGCATCGCGGGCGGCATGTTCCCGCTGGTCTTCGGGATCCTGCGCGACGAGTTCCCGCCGGAGAAGGTCGGCAGCGCGATCGGCTTCGTCAGCTCCACGCTCGGCATCGGCGGTGGCGTGGGTCTGCTGCTCGGCGGGACGATGGTCGACTCGCTCGGCTACGCGTCCGTCTTCTGGCTGGGCGCGATCGCCTCCGCCATCTCGGTGGTTATGATCCAGCTGCTCGTCCCGGAGTCGCCGGTCCGCGTGCCCGGGCGGACGGACTACCGCGGTGCGCTGCTGCTGGGCCTGGGGCTGGTCGCCGGGCTGCTGGGCGTCTCCCAGGGCAAGCCCTGGGGCTGGTCGGACCCGCGCGTCGTCTCGCTGCTCGTCGCCGGCCCGGTGCTCCTCGTCGTGTGGTTCCTGGTGCAGCAGCGCACCCGGGAGCCGCTGGTGGACGTCTCGCTCCTCAGCCACCGGCCGGTGCTGCTCACCAACCTCGCCACGCTGCTCGTCGGCTTCGGCATGTTCGGCGCCTACGTCCTGGTGCCGCAGATCGTCGAGGCGCCGACCTCGACCGGCTACGGCTTCGGCGGCAGCGCCACCCACGCCGGCCTGCTCATGCTCCCCGGGTCGCTGTGCATGTTCTTCTTCGGGCCGGTGTCCGGGACCCTCGGGACCAAGCACGGGCACCAGGTGTCGCTGTTCCTCGGCGCGGTGCTGTCGGCCACCGGGCTCGGGCTCCTTGCCGCGTTCCACGGCTCCGACGCGTCGATCCTGGGCTTCTTCACGATCGTGACCCTCGGCATCGCGTTCGCGTTCGCCGCCATGCCCAACCTGATCGTCGCCTCGGTGCCGCCGACGCAGACCGGCTCGGCGACGGGCTTCAACGCGGTGGTGCGGTCGGTCGGGTCCTCGGCGGGTACGCAGGTCACGGCCGTCGTCGTCGCGGCGACTGTCGTCGGATCGGCGCTGCCGAAGGACTCCGGCTACGTCACCGCCCTCGGGATCTGCTCGGGGGTCTCGCTGCTGGCCGCCGTGCTCGCCTTCCTGGTGCCCTCCGCGAAGACGCCGCACGTGCTGGTCTCCGAGGAGCGCGGAGCGGCATCCCTGCTGCCTGACCCGGCGCTCGCCGCGGACCTGGCGTGAGGCTCCGGGCGGACGCCGCCCGCAACGGCGCCCTCGTGCTGGACGCGGCGCGCGAGGTCTTCGCCGAGCAGGGGCTGTCCGCCGGCATCGACGACGTCGCGGCGCGGGCCGGCGTCGGCAAGGCCACCGTCTACCGCTGCTGGCCGACCAAGGACGCCCTGGTCGCGGCTGTCACCAGCGTCCGCGTCGACGAGTTCACGGCACGCGTCGTCGCTGCGCGGGACGAGCCAGACGCCCCGGCCGCCTTCGCACGACTCATGCTCGACGCCGCCGAGTCCTGTGCCGGCAACAAGCTCCTGCACGAGGGGCTGATCTCCGAGACGCCCGCGCTCGCCGCCAAGCGCGCCCAGTGCCGCGCCGCGATGCAGGAGCTGATCGACGGGGCCATCGCCGCGGGCGGGATGCGCGCCGACCTCCGCTCCGAGGACGTGACGTTGCTGTTCAACGGTGCCACGTCGCAGCTGAAGGCAGCCGGTGAGACCGATCCGGCCGTCTGGCGCCGCTACGCCGGTCTCGTCGTCGCGGCCACCCGCCCCTGATCCCCGCGGCCCCAGGGACTTCTCTGCTGGACGCGCCGGCGAGCCGGACCCGGCAGTCCCTGGGCTGTCGGGGGGTCACTCCCAGCGGAACAGGCGGCTGGCGGCGGTGAGGCTGACGACGGCCCACACCGCGAGCACCAGCAGGTCCTGGCCGGACCAGGTGGCGTGCTGGAGCAGCTGGCGCAGCCCGTCCGAGAGCGCCGCCGTCGGCAGCAGCCGAGCGACGTCCTGGCCGGGGCCGAGCTCCGACAGCGGGTAGAGCACCCCGCCGAGCGACAGCAGCACGAACCAGAGCAGGTTCGCCGCGGCGAGGGTCGTGAGCCCGCGCAGGGTCCCTCCGAGGAGCAGCCCCAGCCCCGAGAACGCGGCAGTTCCCAGGACGAGGAGAGCAACGGTTCCGAACACCGACCCGTGCGGCTGCCAGCCGAGCAGGGCGCCGACGAGGCAGATCAGGGCGACCTGCAGCACCTCGACGAGCAGCACCGCCGACGTCTTCGCGAGCAGCAGCACCGAGCGCGGCAGGGGCGTGGCCCCGAGGCGCTTCAGGACGCCGTACTGCCTCTCGAAGCCGGTGCCGATGGCCTGGCCCGTGAAGGCCGCGCTCATGACGGCGAGCGCCAGCACGCCCGGCACGAAGAAGTCGATGCGGCGGCCGGTGACGTTGACGAACGGCACCTGCGAGAGCACCACCAGCAGGCCGAGCGGGATGACCAGCGTCAGCAGCACCTGCTCGCCGTTGCGCAGGAGCAGCGTCAGCTCGGCCCGGGTCTGGGCCCGCAGCATCTGCCCGCGCGGGGCAGCCTCGCCCCGCGGCGCCAGCGACGGCCAGGTCGTCACGCCGCGCCCCCACAGTGCGGGGTGCCCGCGTGGGCGCGAGCCCGCCGTCCGCACAGTGGGCGAGGCTCGTCGGCACCGTGCGGGGTGCCCGCGTGGGCGCGAGCGCGCGGTCCGCACGGTGCGGACCGGGACGGTGCCGCCGTCATGCGCGGAGCTCGTGGCCGGTGAGGTCGAGGAAGACGTCCTCGAGGGTGCGGCGGGTCTGCAGGCCCTGGGGCAGGACACCGCGAGTGGCGCACCAGGCGGTGACGCCGGCGAGCAGCTGCGGGCCGTCCGGGCCCTCGACCAGGTAGGTGCCGGCGGGCGACTCCTTGCCGACGGCGTCCGGACCGAGCGAGCGCAGCAGGTCGTCGACGTCGAGGCCCACGGGTCCCGTGAAGCGCACGAAGGCCTGCGCGGACGAGGTGAGCTCGGGAACGGTCCCCGCGGCCACGACCTTGCCGTGGTCGATCACGTAGACCTCGTCGGCCAGGTGCTCGGCCTCGTCCATGAGGTGCGTGGTGAGCAGGACCGACACGCCCTCGGCGCGCAGGTGCTCGACCAGGTCCCAGGTCGCGCGGCGGGCCTGCGGGTCGAGACCGGCGGTCGGCTCGTCGAGGAAGACCAGCTCGGGCCGGCCCACGACGGCCATCGCCAGCGACAGCCGCTGCTGCTGCCCACCGGACAGCCGGCGGTAGGACGTGCCCGCGACCTCCTCGAGCCCCAGCAGCGACAGCAGCGCGTCGGGGTCGTGGGGATGGGCGTAGAAGCGGCTGAACAGGGTCAGCAGCTCGCGGGCCTTGAGCCCGGGGTAGCCGCCGCCGCCCTGCGGCATGACGCCCACCCGGGCCCTCGTCGAGGCGGGCGTGCCGCCGAGCACCCGCACAGTGCCCCCGTCGGCCTGCCGGAAGCCCTCGCAGACCTCGACGGTGCTGGTCTTGCCCGCGCCGTTGGGGCCGAGCAGGGCCACCACGGAGCCCGCGGGAACGGACAGGGACAGGCCGTCGACAGCGGTGCGGTCGCCGTACCGCTTGACGAGGTCGACGACCTCCAGGGCGGCGGTCACCGGGCGAATCCTAGTGATCCAGGACAGGTAAGGGTGACCTTCGTGGCGGCCGTCACCGGGCTCCGGTTCGACCCGGGGCAGGATTTTCGACACACTGGCGTTGTGAAAAGCGTGGGAGACAGCAGCGGGACGCGCGAGCGCGTCCTCGGGCTGCTCCTGGAGCTGGGTACGGCCACGGCCGCCACTCTCTCCGAGCGCCTGGAGGTCACGCCTGCCGGGATCCGCCGGCACCTCGACGCGCTGCTCGCCGATGGGGTCATCACGACCCGGGAGCCGCGTCGCCGCGCCGTCACCCGCGGCCGCCCGGCCAGGCTCTACGCCCTGTCCGACGCCGGGCACGCGGCCGGACCGAGCGCCTACGACGAGCTGGCCGTGAGCGCGCTGCGCTTCATGACGCCCGCGCAGGTCGAGGCCTTCGCCGACGCGAAGGGCCGCGAGCTCGAGGCCCGGTACGCCGGCACGAGCGGCCCCGAGGAGCTCGCCGCTGCGCTCAGCGCCGACGGGTACGCCGCGTCGGTGACCGAGCAGGGCCTCGGCGTCCAGCTCTGCCAGCACCACTGCCCGGTCCAGCACGTCGCTGCGGAGTTCCCGCAGCTGTGCGACGCCGAGACCGCAGCCCTCGGGCGCGTCCTCGACGTGCACGTCCAGAGACTCGCGACGATCGCCCACGGCGACGGCGTGTGCACCACGTACATCCCTGCAAGGAAGGTCGACGCATGACCACCACGCAAGACCAGGCGCTCGAGGGCCTCGGCAACTACAAGTTCGGCTGGTCGGACTCCGACGCCGCAGGGGCGAGCGCGAAGCGCGGCATCAACGCCGACGTCGTCGCGAACATCTCCGCGCTCAAGTCCGAACCGCAGTGGATGCTCGACATGCGCCTGAAGGGCCTCAAGCTCTTCGAGAAGAAGCCCATGCCCACGTGGGGGTCCGACCTCGACGGCATCGACTTCGACAACATCAAGTACTTCGTGCGGTCCACGGAGAAGCAGGCGACCTACTGGGAGGAGCTGCCTGAGGACATCAAGAACACCTACGACAGGCTCGGCATCCCCGAGGCGGAGAAGCAGCGCCTGGTCGCCGGTGT
>JAODNF010000309.1 GCA_025464915.1 Frankiales bacterium
GGCGGCGTTGACGACGGCCTCGCGCGCAGCGGCGACCACCGCGGCGAGCCTCTCGTTGAGGGCGACGTCACCCACGCTCACCACGTCGACCGTCACTTGGAACGACTCCTCGACGTCCGCGGCCAGCGCCTCGAGGGCGCCCGACAGCGACCCGGTGTCGGGCGAGCCCGTGTAGAGCCAGGTCCGCAGCTCGCGCTCCTGGCCGCGGGCCAGCCGGGTGACCTCGGCCGGGGAACCGGCCGCCTTCTGGATGAGGGCCAGCGTCTGCAGGACCGAGTCGTGCACGTGGGCGGCGACCTCCGCCCGCTCCTGCGACCGGATCCGCTCGCGCCGCTCGGCACTGAGGTCGTTGGCCATCGCCACCCACCACGGCGAGGACAGCAGCGCGATGCCGACGACCACGACGACCGTGGAGACCAGCCCTGCCCGGGCGACGGCGAGCTGGCCGCGGGAGGCGAGGAAGCCGATGAGGCCGCCGACGAGCAGCAGCGCCCCCACGGCGAGGCGGAGCAGCGAGTTCCGCGACCCGGTGGCCGAGTGGCGCCAGCGCTGCCGCTGCGCGAGGTCGGCCTGCTGCCACACCAGCGCCACGCCGGCGACGGACGCGAGCAGCGGCGCGACCGTCGCCCCGCCGGGCAGCAGGCCGGTCGGCAGCACGACCGACAGGCCGACCACGACGACCAGCAGCAGCCCGAGGAGCAGCCCCTGGCCGCGCCGGTCCTCCTGGAACGTCGTGCCGTCGGAGGCGGGCAGGAACACCCATGCGACCGCGTACACGGCAACGCCGAGCCCGTGAGCGAAGACCAGGGCGAGGAACGCGGCCCGGATCGCGACCACCGGAAGCCCGGTGAACGAGGCGACCCCGCTGGACACCCCCGCGAGCCGACGGCCGTCGACGGCGCGGCGCAGGGGGAGGGACGGGGTCACAGGGTCAAGGATGCCGCGCACCCGCGTCGTACCGCCTCAGGGCTCAACCCTGAGACTCGAGGACCCGCTTGATCCGCTCAGCGAGGGCGAGGTGCGCCGCGCGGCCTTCCTTCACCGCGTACGGCGACAGCAGCGTCGGCGCGGTCAGCTCGACGTCCACGTGGATGTGCACCCCCGTGCCCGTCGGGGTGATCGTGGTGCGGTTGCGCACCGTCGTACGCGGCTTCTGCCGCGCCACCGTGACGATCTCCGTGTCCGAGACCGAGAGCGTGTCCGCGTAGTAGGTGATGCGGAACGGGATCGGACCCAGCTTCAGGACGTCCGTGATCGCGTAGGACCTCAGCGCCCCCTCGGCAGGCGGCAGGTCCTTCACCTCCACGATCAGCGGGTGCAGCTCGCCCTGCTGGTGGATGTCGGACAGCAGCGCCAGCGCGGCGGCCGGTGTGGCGCGCGCGTCGATGTCGTAGCTCCAGCCCCCGGTTCGCACCGCGCCATCTAACCCTGAGCGCAAGTCCAGGGTTGCCCCCTGATGCGCCCGGAGCGTCGTCACCGGAGTCTGGAGGCCATGACCGAGAGCACCGCCACCGCCTTCGCCCCGGCCCGCCTCGAGCGGCCCCGCGACTCCGCCTTCCAGGGCGTCTGCACCGCCCTGGCCCGTGCCACCGGCACCGAGCCGGTCCTGTGGCGCGTGCTGACCGTGATCCTCACCCTCTTCGGTGGGCTCGGCTTCGTCCTCTACGTGCTCGGCATCGTGATGATCCCGCGGGAGGACGAGGAGTTCTCGCTGGTGCACCGCGCGGTGCACGGACCGGAGCGGCACTTCTCGACGAACCAGGTGCTGCTGCTCGGCCTCGCGGCCGCCGTCTTCATCGGGTACGTCGGGGACTTCAGCCACACCCTCGTGATCGTCGTGGCCCTGGTCCTCGGCTTCCTCTGGTGGCGCAGCCGCGTGCCGCTCGTCCCGACCGCCCCGCCACTGGCTGACCCGGCGACCACCCAGCCGGCCGCGAGCCCCACCCGGCCGGTCTCACCACCGTTGGTCTCGTGGACCCCGCCGCCCCCCGCCCCGCCGAGGCCGAAGTCGCCGTTCGGCGCTGTCACCCTCAGCGTCGCGACCCTGGTCGCCGGCCTGCTCGCGCTGTTGAGCGCGACCGGCACCGACATGCCTGTTGCCGTGCCGATCGCCGCGGCCCTCGCCGTGGTCGGCGTCGGCCTGGTGGCCGGCTCGTTCTTCGGCCGCAGCTGGGGGCTGTTCTGGCTCGCCGCCCTGCTGACCGTCGCGCTCGGGGCCGCGACCGCGACGCAGCCGCTCCTCGACGACGGCGTCGGCAAGCGCGACTGGTCACCGACCGGCAGCGCGAGCTACCGCCTCGGCGCAGGCAAGGCGGTCATCGACCTCGTGACCGTGAGCAAGGGCGCCGACATCACCGCTCACGTCGGCTACGGGGAGCTGCTGGTGCTGGTGCCGACGGGCACGGACGTCGCGATCGACGCCAGCAACGACTACGGCGACATCGACCTGTTCGACACCTCGTACGGCGGCAGGCACCAGAGCCGCACCTTCGACGACGGCGACGCGACCGTCCGGCTCCACCTCAGCGCCCGCGCCGGTGAGGTCAAGGTGGTCCGGTCATGAAGGACCGTCCCGCCCTCGTCATGGGCGTCGTCGCGCTGGTCGCCAGTGGCCTGTACTTCGCTGACCTCTCCGGGACGGTCGAGGTCGACGAGGTCGTCGCCGCCGTGACGCTCTGGGTCGCCCTGGCGGGGGTCCTGCTCGTCAGGTCGGCGGTGCGGCTGCGTCAGCGGCTGTCCGGCTGAAGACGACGACGTCGTGGGGCGTCCCGTGCCGGTCCCGTCGGGCCGAGCGCAGGACGCCCTCGCGCACGAACCCGCCGCTCTCGGCGGCGCGCTGGGACGCCTCGTTCCCGACCTCGGCCAGCAGCTCGACGCGTGACAGCCCCAGCCCGGTCAGACCCCAGTGCGCGATGACGGCTGCGGCCCGGCCTGCGACCCCCCGCCCACGGGCCCACGGAGCCGTCCAGTAGCCGACCTCGCCGAAGCCCTGCTCCCGGCCGCCCAGCTTCAGCCCGCAGGCACCGAGCAGCTCACCGGTGACAGCATCGGTGACGGCGAGCTCGGC
Source organism: Frankiales bacterium (assembly GCA_025464915.1). GTDB lineage: Bacteria > Actinomycetota > Actinomycetes > Mycobacteriales > SCTD01 > RYN-111. The sequence goes on from JAODNF010000309.1 coordinate 3,068, forward strand.
GGCGCGACCGTCGGCCCACAGGCGAGCGGTGAACCCGTCGACGTAGTCGACCCCGTCCTGCGCCGTGTAGGGCGTCGGCAGCGGCAGCCAGCGGGCCATGAGCGGGTCGTCGCAGGCCCGCGTGACGTCCGGGGCGTCCTCGGGCCGCCAGCGGCGCAGCGTGACGACCCCGTCGGACAGCTCCACCCGCCGGGGGAGCGGCCGGGTGTCCACCATCGGGTCGGTCGCGAGGAGCGAGCCGAGCCAGTCGTCGACGCGCGTCCCGCGCTGGTTGTACGCCAGCCGCGACGTGCCCTCGAAGGTGAACCCGTTCTTCTGGGCGACCGCCCGGGAGGCCCAGTTGCCGACGGAGGCGGCCCACCCGATCCGCTGCAGCTCCAGCACTCCGAACGCCCAGCGGCAGACCGCGGCGACGGCCTCGGTCGTCGTACCGCGCCCCCTCCCCTCGGGGTGCGTGTAGTAGGCGATCTCGCCCTCGCCGTCCTTGATGCCGTGCAGCGCGACGGCACCCAGCACCGCTCCTGTGGTCGCGTCGTGGACCGCCCAGGTGGCCGCGGACCCCTCCGACCACCACTGGGGCGTCTCCTCCCGGACGTACCGCTCGGCGTGCTCGCGGGTGTACGGGAAGGGGCTCCCCGTCCACCGCACGACCTCCGGGTCGTTGCGGCCGGCGACCAGCGCCTCGATGTCCCGCTCCGCCCACGGCTGGAGCACGACGGACCCGCACGTGATGTCGGTCGGCTGCATCCGGTCACCCTGCCAGGGGCGGTGGCGCAGCCGCGACCCGATTGCCGCCTAGGATCGACCCATGGTGCTCTCCAGACTCCTCCGCGCCGGCGAAGGCAAGACCATCCGCCGCCTCTCCGCGATCGCTGACGCGGTCAACGACTGGGAGGACGACGTCAAGAAGCTGTCCGACGCCGAGCTGCGGGCCAAGACCGACGAGTTCAAGCAGCGGCTCGCCGACGGCGAGGACATCGACAACCTGCTCCCGGAGGCCTTCGCGGTCGCCCGCGAGGGCGCCTGGCGCACGCTCGGCCAGCGGCCCTTCGACGTCCAGGTCATGGGCGGCGACGCGCTGCACCTAGTGAACATCGCAGATATGAAGACCGGTGAGGGCAAGACGCTCACCTGCGTGCTGCCCGCCTACCTGAACGCCCTCGAGGGCAAGGGCGTGCACGTCGTCACGGTCAACGACTACCTCGCCCGGCGCGACGCCGAGACGATGGGCCGCGTCCACCGCTTCCTCGGCCTCTCGGTCGGCGTCATCCTCGCCAACGAGCGGCCCGAGCAGCGCCGCCCGATGTACGCCGCCGACATCACCTACGGCACCAACAACGAGTTCGGCTTCGACTACCTGCGCGACAACATGGCGTGGGCCAACACCGAGCTGGTGCAGCGCGGCCACCACTACGCCGTCGTGGACGAGGTCGACTCGATCCTCATCGACGAGGCCCGCACGCCGCTCATCATCAGCGGTCCGGCCGACATGGCCGCCAAGTGGTACCTCGAGTTCGCCCGGATCGTGCCGCGCATGATCCGCGACGTCGACTACGAGGTCGACGAGAAGAAGCGCACCATCGG
>JAODNF010000327.1 GCA_025464915.1 Frankiales bacterium
AACGCCGTCGTCGGCGGCGAGTGGGGCGGCCGGATGGTGCTGCCGAACGGCGCCTCGATGCGCTGGGCCGGCGAGTTCCGTGAGGTCGACCCGACTCGGCACCTCGTGCTGGCTTTCCGGCTTCCCGACGAGGGACCCGTCGACGGGTCCCCGGAGGCGTTCGAGCTGTTCACCTGGGACCTCGTCGAGACCGTCGGCATCACCCAGATGACGCTGACGCAGAGCGGCGGCCACCTCTCCGAGGAGCAGTACGGGCAGGCGAAAGCCGGCACGGGCAGCTTCCTCGACGTGCTCGAGGAGCACCTCGGCACCCTCAGCTGAGCTCGCGGCGCGCCTGGGCGGTGAGCCGGGCGAGCTCGGCGGCGTCCGCCACGTCGTCGAGCCGGCTGGAACGGACCGGGTCCGGCGCGCACGCCTCGACCAGCGACCGGGCCGCGCGGCGCGCGCGGGTCACCTCGTCCGGCACCGCCCGCGCGAACCGCAGGTCGACGTCGAGGGAGCGCGCCACCTTCTCGAGCTGGGCCACGACGGGCCCCATGTCCGGGACCGGCCGGCCGACCTTCACGGCGAGCTCGTAGGCCTGCCGCGCCCGGAGCACGTCGGCCGCGAGGTCGCGCCGCGCTGCCGCCGTCGGTGACACCACGCCTCGGACCGTCAGGGTCCGGACCCTCGCGGGCTCGACGGCCCGACGGGCCCGCCGCGCCGTCCGTCGTACCGACTGCACGACCGACCACACGAAGGCACCGGCCATCGCGAAGCCGACGACGGCGCCGATGAGCACCACCCACGCGGCTGCCTTCACCCCACCATGGTCACCGATGAGTTGCCGGGTGTCGCGTCGTCAACCCCTCGTGAGCGTCGTCGTGACCGTGCGCGGACCCCTGTCCGCCGGTGACATCACGCAGCTGTGCCGGGACGTGGACGGTCTCCTGGTCCAGGCCGCCCACGTCGTGGTGCGGGTGGAGCACTGCGACCTGACGGTCGTCGACGCGGTGTCGCGGCTGCGCGTGCTCACGCGTCGGCATCGGGGCCGGCTCGACATCGAGGGCGACCGCAGCCTGCTCGCCTACTGCGGCCTCGACGACGTCCTCTAGCCGGAAACCTCATGCATCCCAGCCCATCCGCGTGAAACCACGTGCACCCCGCGCTGCGGGGAAACCTCATGCATGAGGAAACCCGGGGAGGGCTAGGCGGGGAGGCGGAGGCCCAGGCCGAAGCGCGGGAACAGCCTCTCGACGTCGAGGAAGTGGTGGATGTGGTCGATCCGGCCGTCGACGACCTCGAGGACCTGCAGCGACCAGGCGAGGTGCCCGCCGTTCTCGTGGTCCGGCCGGTACTGGCCGAACGCGGGGAGACCGTTGGCGACCGTCGGCAGCAGGCGCGAGCCCTTGCAGCCGATGCCGAAGCCCAGGTACCACGCGGCCACGTTCTCGGTGCCCTGCAGCCACATCGAGATGGGCGGCATCGAGATCGCGGCGTCCTCGCGCAGCAGCGTGACGAGCGACGGGATGTCATAGGCCTCGAACGCCGTCACGTACTTCGCGAGCAGGTCCTTGTCGGCCTCGCTCGCGAGCGACGGTGACGAGAGGTCGGCCTCGGCCAGTGTGGCGCGGGCGCGCTGCATGGCGCTGTTGACACCGGCGACCGTGGTGTCGAGCAGCTCGGCCACCTCGCTGGCCTGCCAGCACAGCACCTCGCGCAGGATGAGCACGGCGCGCTGCTTCGGCGGCAGCGCCTGCAGGGCCGCGACGAACGCGAGCCGGATCGAGTCGTTGTGGGCCACGATCAGCGCCGGGTCGGCCGACATCGGGGCCACGTCGGCGTCGGGCACCGGCTCGAGCCACGCGCTGTCCGGGAGGGTGTGCTCCGGCGCCTGCGTCGGCGAGGCCGGCGACGACAGGTCCATCGGGAGCGCCCGGCGCCCCCGTGCCCGGAGGCTGTCGAGGCAGACGTTCGTGGCGATCCGGTAGAGCCACGAGCGGACGGACGAGCGGCCCTCGAAGCTGTCGGCCTTCTGCCAGGCCTTCACCAGCGTTTCCTGCACCGCGTCGTCGGCGTCGAACGTCGAGCCGAGCATCCGGTAGCAGTAGCCGCGCAGCTCGGTGCGGTACTGCTCCAGCTCCGCCAGGTCCAGGCCAGCGGTGACGGTCATCTCAAGCCTCCTCGCGCGCCCTCGACTGAGCCTCGCACAAGATCAGACGTACGACGACAGCGCGACTCATCGGTCAGGCCGCAGCGCTCTCGAGCTCCTGCGCCGAGGCGTCCTGCCCGTGCACGTCCACGGTGCGGAGCACGGTCGCGCAGATGAGCGCCGCGAGCACGAGCAGGCCGGTCCCGACGGCGAAGGCCAGGTGGTAGCCGCTGGTCAGCGCCTCCTTCGTCCCGACACCTCCGCGGATCAGCCGGTCCGTGCGGTTCGCGGCGAGCGTGGCGAGGACCGCGAGTCCCAGCGCGGCGCCCGCCTCGGCCGACGTGCCGACGAGCCCGGACGCGATGCCGGCGTCCTCGGGCGGGACGTCGGACATGGCCACCGCCATCATGGCCGGGAACGCGCCGCCCATGCCGAGGCCGAGCAGCGTCATGCCGGGCAGCACGTGCACCCAGTAGCTCCCGTCGACCGGCGCCAGGACGAACAGGCCGAGGCCGACCGCCGCCACGAGGGTGCCGGCGAGCAGCGTCGGCTGGGCGCCGAAGCGCGCGACCAGGCGGTCGCTGACCGACAGCGACATCACGCACATCACGATGCTGACGGGCAGGAAGCCGACGCCGATCTCGAGGGCGCTCCAGCCGAGCACGCCCTGCACGTAGAGGGTGACCAGGAAGAACATGCCGAACATCCCGGCCACGGTGAGCATCTGCACGACGTTGGCGCCGACGGTGATGCGGCTGCGGAACAGCGACAGCGGCATGAGGGGGTTGCTCGCGGTCGCCTGCCGCCACACGAAAGCGGCGAGGAGCAGGACGGCCGGGACGGCGGCCCACGGGACGCTGGCAACGGTCGCGTAGACACCCAGCATGAGCGACGTGGTGATGAGCACGGCTCCCGGGACGTCGGCACCGTTGTCCAGGCCGAGACCCTCGTCGTCCGGCACGGTGCGCACCACGAGCCACATCGTGACGATGCCGATGGGGATGTTGACGAGGAAGATCCAGTGCCAGCTGATCAGCTGCGTCAGGACGCCACCGGCGAGCCCGCCGATGGCTCCGCCGGAGGAGGCGACGAAGCCGTAGACGCCGAGCGCCTTCGCCTGCTCCCCGGGCTCCGGGAACAGCGTCACGATCATGCCGAGGATGACGGCTGACGCCAGCGCCCCGCCGACGCCCTGCACGAACCGAGCGGCGATCAGCTGCCACTCGGTCTGGGCCGCGCCGCAGAGCAGCGAGGCGACGGTGAAGATGGCGAGACCGACGACGAGGACCCTGCGGCGCCCGAGCAGGTCGCCGAGCCGACCGCTCAGCAGCAGCAGCCCCGCGAACGCGATCAGGTATGCGTTGACCACCCACGCCAGCCCGGCCTTGCTGAACCCGAGGTCGGACTGGATGTAGGGCAGCGCGACGTTCACGATCGAGATGTCCAGGACGATCATGAGCATGCCGGTGCAGAGCACGTAGAGCGCGACCCAGCGCGAGCGTTCGGTATCCATGTCAGGTACGACGCTCGCCGACGGCGGCACTCATCGCAACCGCATAAGCGCGGTCTCGAGGTCGCGCTCGACCGGGCCGCGCAGGAAGTGCTCGATCTGCAGGTTCACCACGGACGCCGCGTTGTCGCCCGCGAGCCGGAAGTCCGAGCGCCACCCGACGACGAGCTTGCCCAGGGCGTAGGCGAAGCCGATCTCCGCCGCCGTGCCGCTGTCGACGTCGACGCCGTCGAGCACGGCGAGGACCGCGTCGCAGCTGCGGATCAGGTCCTCGTTGCGCTGGGCCGCCGCGGCGTTCGCGACAGCCAGGTCTGCCGGGTCGGTCACCCCGTCGAACAGGTCAGCCGACGCCGACCACGGGTCGAGCACCTGGTGACCGCCCGCCTCGACCGCGGGCACCAGCACCGCGTCGTACCAGGCCTTGGTGGGGTGGGTGAACCCCAGCGGGGAGGCGACGTAGACCAGCACCCCGATCACGGTAGGGCGCGCCTACGACGGACCCGGCGCGGCGTGCGGGACATTTGCGCACATGGGTCCCCAGGTCGTCGGTGTCGTGCTCGTCGCCCTCGCGGTCATCGCCGTGCTCGTGCTCGTCAACGGGCTGAAGATCGTGCAGGAGTACGAGCGGGGCGTGATCTTCCGCCTGGGCCGCTGCATCGGTGCGAAAGGGCCTGGCCTGTTCTTCATCGTGCCCCTGCTCGACAAGTACGTGAAGGTGTCCCTGCAGATGAACGCCGTGCAGATCCCTGTGCAGCAGGTGATCTCCGCAGACTCGGTCTCGCTCAAGGTCGACGCGTTCGCCTACATGCAGGTCGTCGACCCGGTGCTGGCGGTCAACAAGGTCACCAACTGGTACGCCGCCGCGCAGT
>JAODNF010000341.1 GCA_025464915.1 Frankiales bacterium
CGTCGTCGAGCACCTCGACCAGCACGTCGGACGCCGTCGACGACACCGTCATCCGCACCGACTCGGAGTATCGGTAGGCGTTGTCGACGAGCGGTGACAGCAGCCGCTCGACCACGCCGTCCTCCGCGCCGGCGAACTGCGACCCGGGCGACGCCGTCACCTCGTCGACCAGGCGCTGGGCGACGGCGACCGCGTCGCAGCGCCCGCGCACCGCGCCGGCCTCGGCGCGCGCCGCGGTGAGCAGGGTGTCGAGGATCCGCTCCATCCGCAGGGCGCCCTCGCCGATGACCGCGATCGCGGCCTCGGCCTCGGCGGGGGTACGGGGACGGGAGCTGAACAGGTCCGCCTCGGCGATGATGCCGGCCAGCGGGGTGCGCAGCTCGTGGCTGATCTCGGCCGACAGCTGCTGCTCCCGGCGGAGCACGGCGGACAGCCGCCCGAGCACGCCGTCGAGGGTGTTCGCCAGCTCGGCGAGCTCGCCCGGGCGGGATTCGCCGCCGAAGCGGCCCGAGGTGTCGGTCGCCGACCACTCGCCGGCCTGAGCGGTCATCTCGGCGACCGGTCTCAGCGCCCGCGAGGCGACGTTGCGGGCGACGAGATAGACGACGCCGACCAGCAGGATGCCGAGGGCGAGCGCGCCCTCGATGGTGGTGCGGGCGCTGCGTCGGTAGGGCTCGAGGCTCACCGCGGCGACGAGCGTCCCGACCTGCCTGCCGCCGCTGTCGACGGCGAGGGACAGGAACTCGCTGCCCTGGGTCGTCACCAGCCGGTCGTGCGTGCGGGCCAGCTTGTCGGCCTCCGCCTGCAGCGACGAGGCGCCGCGCGGCCGCTCGACGACGGTCGTCCCGTCGTACACCCAGATGCCGGTGTCGAGCGCGGCGTCGCTCTCGGTCGCCGTGACGTGCCCGCCGTGCACCGTCACCGAGCCGAGCGCGGTGTCGGCCCGGCTGCGCAGCACGTTCTCGGCCTCGACGGCGAGGCGGCGGTCGAGCAGCCAGCCGAACAGCGCGGTCAGGACGACGACAGCGGTGCCGGCCGTGAGGGTCGCCGAGAGCGCCAGCCGGCCGCGCAGGGTCCGGGGTCCTCTCACAGGGCGCAGGCTACGTCGGCACGGGCGGCCGTCAGGAGCTGACGACGCGGTACCCGACGCCGCGGACGGTCTCGATGCGGTCGGGGGCGCCGACCTGCGTCAGCTTGCGACGGACCCGGGCGACGTACTGGTCCAGGGTGTTCTCGTGGACGATCGCGCCGTCCGGCCAGCCGGAGCGCAGCAGCTCCCGACGGCGCACGACCTCGCCGGGGTGCCCGAGCAGGGCCGCGAGCAGCCGGAACTCGGTCGGGGACAGCGGCGCGCTCTGGCCGTCGTGGGTCAGGGCGTGCTGGGCCGGGTCGAGGACCAGGCCGGTGCCGGTCGACGGCGGCGAGGTCTCGTTGCGCCGCAGCAGCACCCGCAGCCGCGCCAGCAGCTCGGGGATGTGGAACGGCTTGGTGAGGTAGTCGTCGCCGCCGGCGGCGAAGCCCGCCATCCGCTCGTGCACCGCGTCGCGAGCCGTGAGGAACAGCACGGGCGCGTGCACCCCGCGAGTGCGCAGGGCCAGGCAGACGTCCCGGCCGTCGGCGTCGGGCAGGCCGATGTCGAGCACGATCGCGTTGGTGTCGGCGGTGGCCGTCGACAGGGCGGTGTTCCCGTCGGCGGCCGTGACGACCTGCAGGCCCTCCTCGCGAAGGACGCGGGCGACGACGTCACGGAGCTGGTGGTCGTCTTCGACGACAAGCACGGTGGGCATGCGTCCAGCGTGCCACACCACCTGTACGGCACTGGACGTGTGGACTCAGAAGGTCAGTCGACTGTCAGGTGAGCCAGATGTCACCCATCGTTTACGTTTGCGCCCGTGACCTCCGTCACCACCCAGCCGTTGGAGGACCGTGCGGACCCGGCTCATCCCCCTGCTTGTCCTTGCTGCCCTCCTCCCCGTCCTGGCGCCGCACGGCGCCCAGGCGGCCTCCGGGCGCGTCCAGGGCATCGACACCGCGAAGTACCAGCACGACGGCGGGCGCGCGATCGACTGGAACGCCGTGAGGGGGTCCGGTCAGCGGTTCGCCTTCATCAAGGCGACCGGCCACGCGGACAAGACTGACCCGTGGTTCGCCCGCGACTGGGCCGCCGCAGGCCGCGCCGGGATGATCCGCGGCGCCTACCACTACGCCGACCCGTCGAGCAGCGCCGTCGCGCAGGCCGACGCGATCGTCAACGTCGTCGGCAGCACCCGCGAGGCAGGCGACCTCGGCATCGTGCTGGACCTCGAGAGCACCGGCGGCAGGTCGCCCTCGGCGCTCGCCGCCTGGGCGCACGCCTTCCTGAACCGGGTGGAGAGCCGCACCGGTCGGCTGCCGATCCTCTACACCTACGTCAGCTTCTGGTCCGGCCCGATGGCGAACAACCGCAGCTTCGGGGCGTACCCGCTGTGGCTCGCCCGCTACGGCGCCGAACCGCGGCCGCTGGCCGGCTGGAACCGCTGGACGTTCTGGCAGCACACCTCGTCGGCGCGCGTGTCCGGCATCGTCGGTGCCGTCGACCACGACGTCCTGTGCTGCAGCGCCGGCACGCTGGCCGCGCTCGCGGACGGGCGCACGCCGGCCATCACGCGGCTCTGGCACAGGCTCGGCGGCGCGTCCGGCGCCCTCGGCCTGCCGACCGGACCTGAGGCCGCGGTCCCCGGTGGCTGGGGGCAGGCGTTCGAGCACGGCTACGTCGCGTCCACCTCGGTCCACGGCACCTGGGCGGTGCTGTCACCGATCTGGGAGCGGTACTCCTCGGTCAGAGGCGCCGCCGGCCCGCTGGGTGTGCCGGTCGCTGCCGCGGCCGAGCCGGTCCCCGGGGTCGTCTCGCAGCAGTTCACCGGCGGCCTCATCCTGTGGTCGCGGCTGACCGGGGCCCAGCCCCTTCTGGGCGCGATGCTCCACCGCTGGCGCAAGGACGGCGGCGTGCGGTCGCAGGAGGGACTGCCGACCGGTCCCCGCGTCGGTGTGGCGCAGCAGTTCCGCGGGGGCGGCCTCTACGCCACCTCGACCGGCGTCCACCTGGTGCCCGGCGCGATCCGTGACCGCTACGAGTCGCTCGGCGGGCCCTCGTCCGTCCTCGGCCTCCCTGCGTCCGAGGCCACCGCCTTCCACGGCGGGCGCCTGGTGTCCTTCGACCTCGGGACGCTCATCGAGCTGACGGTCGGCGGCCACACCGTCGTCGTCTGATCGAGGTCCCAGCGCTTGACGGATCGGCCTGGGTGCGAACCCCAGGGCGGTTCGCTGCGTCTCAAGGCCATGGACCTCTCCCGGCGGGCGTTCGCGCTCGGATCCCTCGGCGCGCTCGCCGCGTGCGGCGGTCAGTCGCACAACACGCGGTCGCTGACGCGCCCGTCCCTGCTGGTGCAGGTGCGGTCGGGTACGGCGCGCAGGGTCGCTCTCGGGAGCCTGTCCGCCTCCGACCTGGCCGACGCGCAGCGCTCGTCCGGGGTCGACCTCCTCGGTGAGGTGTGCGTCAGGGGCAAGAACACGACCATCAGCCCGGCGTCCGCGGCGCTCGCCCTCGGGCTGCTGACGGCCGGCGCCCGTGGCGACACCGAGAAGCGGCTCAGCGCGCTGCTGCACCTCCCGCGCTGGGGCGACGATGTGGTGGCGGCCTACGCCGCGCAGCACGCCCTGCTCGCCGGCTTCCGTGATCAGCTGCAGATCGCGAACCGTCCCTACACGGCGACGGGCAACGGCCCCGCCGTCCAGACGCTCGACGACTGGGCGACCGGCTTCGACGCCGCGCTCACGCAGCTCGACATCTCGGGGCACCCGCAGGCGGCGACGGACCGGGTCAACGCGGACGTCTCGAAGGACACGGCCGGCCTCATCCCGAAGCTGCTCGAGCAACCGCTCGACGCGGCGACGTCGTTCGTCCTCGTCAACGCTGTGCACCTCAAGGCCGACTGGCTGGCGCCCTTCCAGAAGGCGTCGACGCAGGCGGCCCCGTTCACCACCGAGTCGGGCCGCAAGGTCGACGTCCAGATGATGTACGGCGGCGGCTTCGGGACCGGACGCAAGGCCGACGGCTGGCAGTCCGTTGCGCTGCCCTACCAGGGCAACCACCTCGAGCTGGTGGTGATCCTGCCGCCGCCGGGCGTCGGCTGCGCGGGGCTCACCCACGCGCTGCTCACGCGGCTGTCGCGCGGAGCGTCGGCGGGCAACGGAGAGGTCAGCATGCCGAAGCTGGACGTGTCGCAGACGCACGACCTGCTCGACGTCCTCCAGAGCCTCGGGCTCCCGGTGCACGGCGACTACAGCCGGATCGGTGCGGACACCATCACGGGCGTCGTGCAGAAGGACGTCCTCAGGATCGACGAGAAGGGCACCGAGGCAGCGGCGGCCACCGCCATCACCGGCATGGCGACCGGTCTGGTCGTGAACCCCGTGAGCTTCACGGCGGACCGGCCCTACTTCCTGCTGCTGCAGGACATCCAGACCGAGACGCCGCTGTTCCTCAGCCACGTCGTCGACCCGACGGCCTGACCAGCTGTTGTAGGAATGCCACAACGAAGGTGGCCATCTTCGGTGGTCCCCGTCGTGGGCAGTGCTCCCGTCGTACCGGCACGCTTGTGGGATGACGACGGCACTGGTCCGACCCGAGCTCCTCGCTGAGCAGCTCACCGCGCGGCTCGAGACGGCACTGGCGACCCACCTCGAGCGCGCCCAGGCGTGGTACCCGCACGAGTACGTCCCGTGGGGCCAGGCCAGCGACTTCGCGGAGCTGCCGTTCGAGGAGGCCCAGAGCCGGCTGTCGCGCGAGGTCCGGGCGAGCGTCCAGCTCAACCTGCTGACCGAGGACAACCTGCCCGGCTACCACGGGGCGATCAGCCGCGTCATGGGCTACACCGACGTGTGGCGGACCTGGCTCGACCGGTGGACGGCCGAGGAGGGCCGGCACGGCATCGCGCTGCGCGACTACCTCACGGTGACGCGGGCGGTCGACCCGGTGGTCCTGGAGGACGAGCGGATGCTCACCATGAGTGCCGGCTACGACTCCGGCGACCGTGACGGTCTGAGGGTCATCGCCTACGTGTCGATGCAGGAGCTCGCGACCCGGGTAGCCCACCGCAACACCGGCAGGTTCTCGAGCGAGCCCGGCCTCGACAGGCTGCTCGCCCGCATCTCCACCGACGAGAACCTCCACATGGTCCTCTACCGCGACCTGTTCGGCGCGGCCCTCGAGACCGACCCCGTGCAGGCTCTGCAGGCGCTGCTCGCCGAGGTCGTCGGGTTCCAGATGCCGGGCACCGGCATCCCCGGGTTCGTGCGACGGGCGGCCGTGGTGGCGCGTGCCGGCATCTACGACCTGACGGTCCACCGCGAGCAGGTGCTCACGCCGCTGCTCGGGTACTGGCAGGTCTTCGAGCGCCCGTTGCCGCCGGAGGCCGAGGCGGTGCGCGACCAGCTCGCGCTCGTGCTCGAGGAGATCGACCGTCGCGCGTCGAAGCAGCGAGCTGGTTCGGCATAGTTGGGGCGGTGACCGGATCCGACATCGCTGAGGACCTGCGCGCCGACATCCGGCTCGTCACCACGATGCTCGGCGAGACGCTGGTCCGCAACGAAGGGCAGGACCTGTTCGACCTCGTCGAGCAGGTGCGCGCGTCCTCAGTGGACGACGTCGACCTGGTCGACCTCGCGACCACGATCCGGGTGGCCCGCGCCTTCACGTCGTACTTCCACCTCGCCAACGTCACCGAGCAGGTCCACCGCGGCCGCGCGCTGCTGGCCGACCGGGCCGCGAACGGGGGCTGGGTCGAGCGGGCCCTCTCGCGGATGTCCGAGGTGCCGGCGGACGACGTCGCACGGCTGGCCGTCCGTCCGGTCCTCACCGCGCACCCGACCGAGGCAGCGCGCCGGTCGATCCTCGACAAGCTCCGGATGGTCGCGGCCCTGCTCGACCAGCAGCCGTCCCCCGCGCGCGACCGCCGGCTGGCCGAGGCCGTCGACCTGGTGTGGCAGACCGACGAGCTGCGGGTCGACCGGCCCGACCCGCTCGACGAGGCGCGCAACGGGATCTACTACCTCGAGGGGCTCGGCGCGACCGCCGTCGGCGACGTGCTCGAGGAGCTGCGCGACCAGCTCGCCCGTCGAGGCGTGACGTTCGAGGGCAGCCCGCTGACCTTCGGGACGTGGATCGGTGGTGATCGCGACGGCAACCCCAACGTCACGCCACTCGTCACCCTCGAGGTGCTGAAGCTGCAGGCCGAGCACGGCACCCGGCTGCTGCTGTCGCTGCTCGACGACCTGCGCCGCGAGCTGTCGGTGTCGCAGCGGATCAGTGGCGCCTCCGACGACCTGCTGGCGCGGCTGGCCTCGCTGCTGGAGGACGTGGCCGTCGAGGAGCGCTACCAGCGGCTCAACGCCGAGGAGCCGTACCGGCTGTTCCTCACCTGCTTGCGCGAGCGGCTGCGCGCCGGCACCTTCCGCGGCCTGCTCGACGACCTGCGGCTGCTCCAGGAGTCGGTGCGTGAGCACCAGGGCCCGCTCGTCGCCGGAGGCGGCGTCGACCGGCTGGTGCGCACGGTGTCGGCCATGGGTCTGGTGCTCGCGACCATGGACGTGCGCGAGCACGCGGAGAAGCACCATCACGCGGTCGGCCAGCTGCTCGACCGGACCTGGGAGCTGTCGTTCCCCTACGCCGACCTCGCGCGCCAGCACCGGCTCGCCGCGCTCTCCAAGGAGCTGCGCTCGCGCCGTCCGCTGGCCTCCAAGCCGCTCCCGCTCGACGAGGACGGCGCCCGCACGGCTTCGGTCTTCGACGCGATCGCGTGGGCGCTCGACACCTACGGCGACCGGGCGGTCGAGAGCTACATCATCTCGATGACGCAGGGCGCGGACGACGTGCTCGCGGCCGTCGTGCTCGCCCGCGAGGCAGGGCTCGTCGACCTCACGGAGGGCGTCGCGCGGATCGGGTTCGTCCCGCTGCTGGAGACCGTCGTCGAGCTCGAGGGTGCCGCGGACATCCTGACGGCACTGTTCAGCGACCCGTCCTACCGGCAGCTGCTGTCGCTGCGCGGTGACCTGCAGGAGGTCATGCTCGGCTACTCCGACTCCAACAAGGCCGGCGGCATCGCCACCTCGCAGTGGCAGATCCACCGGGCGCAGCGGGTGATCCGCGACGTGGCGGCGGCCTTCGACGTGCGGGTCCGGTTCTTCCACGGACGCGGTGGTTCGGTCGGGCGTGGTGGCGGACCGACCTATGACGCGATCATGGCTCTGCCGAACGGCGCCGTCGACGGTGCGATCAAGCTGACCGAGCAGGGCGAGGTCATCAGCGACAAGTACGCCCTGCCGGTCCTCGCCCGCGAGAACCTCGAGCTGCTTCTCGCGGCTGCCCTCGAGGCGACGGTGCTGCACAGGTCCGCCCGCCGCACCTCCGAGCAGGGGGAGCGCTGGGACAGCGCCATGGACGCGGTCTCGTCGGCGGCGCACACGTCGTACCGGTCCCTGGTCGAGGACCCGGACCTACCGGCGTACTTCCTCGCGTCCACCCCGGTGGACCTCCTCGGTGAGCTGCACATCGGGTCGCGTCCGTCGCGCCGGCCGTCGTCGGCCGGCGGCATCGAGGGGCTGCGGGCCATCCCGTGGGTCTTCGGCTGGACCCAGTCTCGGCAGATCGTGCCGGGCTGGTTCGGTGTGGGTACGGGGCTCGCGGCCGTTCCCGACCGGGAGCTGCTTCGCGAGATGCACCGGGAATGGAACTTCTTCCGCGCGTTCCTCGGCAACGTGTCGATGACCCTGGTGAAGGCCGACCTCGCACTGGCTGCTGTCTACGTCGACCGTCTCGTCGACCCGTCCCTGCGGCGGCTGTTCGACGTCATCCGCACCGAGTTCGACCTGACCGTCGCGCAGGTCCTCGACGTGACGGGGGAGTCCGAGCTGCTCGGGTCCGACCCGGTCCTGCTGCAGACGCTCCGGACCCGGGAGGCCTACCTCGAGCCGCTGCACCGGTTGCAGGTCGACCTGCTCGCGCGCCGCCGGGCCGGCGAGGACGACCCACTGCTCTCCCGAGCCCTGCTGCTCACGGTTAACGGCGTCGCGGCCGGCATGCGCAACACCGGCTGACCCTCCGGGAGGTGTGGGTCAGAGGCGGATGTCAGCGACGCCAGGGTCCCGGTCCACGACCGCGCGGGCCACGTCGGCGAGCCGCAGGTTGCGGTTGCGGGCGTAGTCGCGCATCGCGACGAAGGCATCGTCGATGGGACAGCGGAGCGTCACGGCCAAGATCCCTTTGGCCTGCTCGAGGACGACCCGGCTGGACAGGGCGCTCTGCAGCTGCTCGGCGACAAGGCGGGACTCTCGCAGGGCGCGCTCGTGCAGGAGGCTGATGGTCGCGATGTCTGCCAGTGCCTGGGCGTTGCGCAGGTCCGGCTCGTGCAGCAGCACGTCCTTGTGCCCGAACAGGTTGAGCGCCCCGATCGTCTGCGAGCGCAGCCGCAGCGGGACGGCGCTGAAGGCCTGGAACCCGAGGGAACGGGCGTGCGGGGTGAACGTCGGCCACCGGGCCAGGGAGTCCGAGGACCGGGCGGACACGGCCAGGCTGGTCGCGACGGCGTCGAGGCAGGGGCCTTCCTCGCTCTGCAGCTCCATCAGCTCGAGGGTGCGGCCCTGCTCGTCGGAGGAGGCCACGACCTGCAGCTTGTGCGCGGCGTCGTGAAGCATCACCCCTGCCGAGGCGACGTCGAACAGGCCGACGCAGCGGCTGCTCAGCAGCTGCAGGAACGAGACGACGTCGAAGCCGGTGACGAGGATGTCGGCGAGCTCGACGAACGTGCGTGCCAGCAGGTCCTCAGGCGGTTCGTGGGACGGATGTGTCATCAGATCCTCCTCAGGGTGAGGCTGGTCGCGAGCTCCGGCGCGGGTGTCATGGTGGCCCGAACCGGGTGCGCCGGCCCACCACGTCGGACGCCACGTCCTCGAGCGGGAGCCCGGTGGAGTAGGCCCGTGCCCGCAACCAGGCCAGCGCGTCGCCGACGTTCAGGCCCGCTTGTGCGGAGACCATCCCGGTGGCCTGGTGGACGACGACCCGCTCCGAGCTGAGCGATCCCAGCTCGGTGTCGTTCCCGGCGTTGTCGGCCTGCTGCAGCAGGAGCACCGCCTCGGAGGCCAGCTCGGCCAGGCAGATCGCGTCCTCGAGCTGGTGGACGCTGAGGGGGCCGGCCCGCCCGCGGGCGGCGTCCAGCACGCCGAACCTGGACGCGCCGGCCTGCAAGGGGAAGGCGAAGACCGCAGCCACCCCCAGGTCGAGAGCGGCGTCCGCAAACAACGGCCACCTTGTCCGGCCCACGCCGGACACGTCGGGCTCCATGGCGGGGCGCCCGCTGCCGTGGGCGTCCAGGCACGGCCCCTCGCCCAGGCTGAACTGGATCGCCTCCAACGAGCCCACGAAGTCGCCGCAGGTGGCGAGCAGGCTGTGCGCCTGGGCGTCAGCCGTCAGAGCGATGCCGACCCCGTCGACGCCGAGGGCCTGGCACCCGACCTCGCACAGCCGCATGGGCAGCCGCTGGAGGGTCGTCTCCCCGACCAGGGCGTGGAGATCCTCTCGCTTGCCCATGTGCTGCTCAGCCTGTCAGTCGGGGCTCGTCCAGCGGGCTCGCGGTCGGACGCCTGGCCCGAGTGTCGCAGGTCCGACGGACTTCCGTGGGGCCGCGAGGCAGCGTGCTGTGCGGAGGAGCACCAGCAGGTCCGTCCAGGCGGTTCGGGCCTGGGCGTAGTCGGCGGAGACCCGTGCCTTCTCGGGAAGCAGCACCTCGCGGTAGTAGGCCTCCGGGTCGGGCTGGCGCGCCAGGACCTCCGCCTCGTCGAGGTACCGCAGGCTGGCGGGGTCGGTCAGCCCCGGCCGCCGTCCGAGGAGCTGCCCAGCCATCCTGGGGGAGAGGAAGCCAGGCAGCTCCGGTCGCGGACCGACGAGTGCCATCTCGCCGCGCACGACGTTCACGAGCTGTGGGAGCTCGTCCAGGCGGTGCTGGCGGAGCGGGCGCCCGACCCGGGTGATCCGGAGGTCCGCACCGATCGTGAGGCAGCTGCCCTGCTCCGCCGAGACGACCATGGTGCGGAACTTCAGCAGTGCGAACGGCACACCGTCCTTGCCGAGACGGACCTGACGGAACAGGACGGGGCCGGTCGTGGTGGTGCCCACGACGACCGCGACGAGCAGCAGGACGGGGGACAGCACGACGAGAAGGACTGCGGCGAGCAGGGCATCGCACCAACGGGGCACGGCTCACCGCCCAGCAGCGAGGAGGGCGGCGGGTACGGCGGACAGGACCTGGTCGACCTGCCCGGCCGTCATCCCGGGGAACAGCGGGAGGCTCACCTCCTGGTCGAACAGCCGGGTGGCGCCGGGCAGGTCCCCGGGGAGCAGGCCGTAGGAGTCCCGGTAGTACGGCTGCAGGTGCAGCGGGATGAAGTGCACGCTCGTCATCACGCCGCGCGCGGCGAGCTCTTCGATGAAGCGGTCGCGGACGCGCCGGCCGGCGAGGACCCGCAACGGATAGAGGTGGTGGGCGTGCTCGTCGCCCCACGGCACGGCCTCCGGCACCCGAAGTCCCTCGAGGTGGCCGAGCTCCTCGTCGTACCTCGCTGCCACCGCGGCGCGCCGGCGCTGCAGCTCGGGCAGCCGCTCGAGCTGCGTGATGCCCATCGCCGCGGCGACGTCGGTGAGGTTGTACTTGAAGCCTGCCGCCACCACGGAGTAGCGCCAACCGTCGGCCTTCCGGTAGCGCGCGAAGGAGTCGCGATCGATGCCGTGCAGGCGCATGACGCGGGCCCGGTGCGCGACCGCGTCGTCGGCCGTCACCAGCATGCCGCCCTCGCCGGTGCACAGCGTCTTCGTCGCGTAGAAGCTGAAGGCGGTCGCCGTCCCCCACGTGCCGATCGGCTTGCCGTGCCGCGCGGCGGGCAGCGCGTGGGCGGCGTCGTCGACCACGCTCCACCCGCGCCTGGACGCCAGCTCGACGAGGGTCTCCATCTCGCACGGCAGCCCCGCGAAGTGCACGGGTACGACGGCGCGCACCCTGCGCCGGACGGCAGGGGTCAGGCGGTGCCAGGCCTCCTGCACGGTGTCGGCGGTGATGTTCCCGGTGGCCGGGTCGATGTCTGCGAAGACCGGATGGGCACCGAGGTAGCGCAGCACCTCGGCCGTCGCCGTGAACGTGTAGGGCGAGGTGATGACGCGGTCCCCGCGCTTGATGCCCAGCGCCTCCAGCGCGAGGTGGAGAGCGGACGTGCAGGAGTTGACAGCCAGTGCCTGAACGCCTCCGCCCAGGTGCTCCGCGAAGCGCTTCTCGAACTCCCGGCAGCGCTCACCCGTCGTGAGCCAGCCGTCGCGCAGGACGGCGACGACCGCGGCGATGTCCTGCTCGTCGATGTCGGCGCGGTGGAACGGCACCGAGGCAGGCCCGGGCTCGGGGTCTGGGGAGAGCGCGACGGTCACGGCAGCGCTGCCATCACGGGGCGAGGCTCCGGCAGGGCGATGACGTCCGGTGGACGCAGGCCCGCCACCTCGAAGAGCAGCGCGCGGGTGGCTTCGTCCCGTCCCGCCCAGGCATGAGCGCACAGCTCACCCACCGCCGTGCGCAGCGTCACCGCGTCGATCGTTCCGGTGCCGACGCGGAAGACCTTCGCGTGCGCTGTCGCGTGCACCGACTCGTCAGGGCTGGAGAGCTCCTCCACCAGCTTCTCGCCTGCCCGGAGGCCGGTGAACCGAACGTCGATGTCAACGCCCAGGACCAGCCCGGCGAGGTCGATCATCCGCTCCGCCAGGTCGACGATGCGGACCGGCTCACCCATGTCGAGGACGAAGACCTCTCCGCCCTCAGAGGTCGCCGCTGCCTGCAGGACGAGGGACACCGCTTCTCCGGTCGTCATGAAGTAGCGGGTCATGTCAGGGTGCGTCACCGTCAGCGGTCCGCCGGCCCGCAACTGGTCGAGGAACGTCGGCACGACGCTTCCACGGCTGCCGAGGACGTTGCCGAACCGCACGGCGCAGAAGTGCCGGCCAGGACCGTCCCCGTGAACCACGATCTGCTCGGCAATGCGCTTCGTGGCACCCATGACGCACTGGGGGCGCACCGCCTTGTCGGTCGAGATCGCGACGAACCTCTCGGTGCCCCACCGCACGGCGGCCCGGACGAGGACATCGGTCCCGTGGACGTTGGTGCGCACGGCCTCGGCCGGGAACCGCTCCAGGATGGGGACGTGCTTGTGGGCCGCGGCGTGGAACACGACGTGTGGTCGCAGCTCACCCATCAGGGTGTCGAGGAACTCTGCGTCCCGGATGTCGCCGAGGACGCTGCGCCCGGTCCCCGTGAGCCGTGCCATCGCGTCGTGCAGGTGCGTCTCGTCGTGGTCCAGCAGGACGACCTCCGCCGGGTCGAGTCGAGCGACCTGCACGGCGATCTCGCTGCCGATGGACCCGCCTGCCCCGGTGACCAGGACCCGCTTGCCGGTGATGATCGACCTCATCGCCGTGAGGTCGACGGCGACCGGCGGTCGTCCCAGCAGGGCCTCGAGAGCAGTCTCGTGGATCTCCCGGTAGGAGCGGCGCGTCGCATCGTGCAGGCTCGGGAGCGTCCGGACGCCCAGGCCCGCGGCACGGGCGAGCGTCAGGGCGCGCTCGTCAGACGCCTTGTCCCTCCCCGGGAGCAGCAGCACCTGCTGTCCGCCGTAGGCCCAGGCAAACCCGGGAAGGTCGTCGACCGGCCCGACGACGGGCACTCCTGCGAGCCGCCTGTGCCAGGCGCTCGCCTCGTCGGTGACGATGACGACGGGACGCAGCCGGGCGTGCGGCTCGCCGCGCATCTGCTCGACGGCCGCGCGGGCAGCACGAGGAGCGCCGATGACGAGCACCGCGTCCCCGTCCTCGGGAGCCATCGCACGCCCCTGGTCTCGCACGCGCACCTGGAAGCGGGCGACGGCGAGCAGCAGCACGAGGAGGAGCCCTGCGTTCAGCGGAACCGAGACCGGGAGGGCTCGGCCGCCGGCGGGGACAAGGTCCGCCAGCACGAGCAGCGCCGCCGCTCCGGTAGCCGTGACGCCTATCCACCAGGCCTCCACGACCCCGGCTTGCCCCCAGACCCGGGCGTAGAGGCCGACGCGGGCGAGCAGCAGCACGTAGGTCGCCCCTGCTGCGGCGGCGAAGGGCACCAGGTGGACCCAGTAGACCGTCGGGGCGTCGCCGTCGAACCGCAGGAGGAGGGCCGTCGCGTAGGCCAGCACCACCATCAGCACGTCGCAGAGGACGAGGCCCGGGTCGGTGCGCAGCTGTCCCGTGACGGACGACTTCCGGGAGCTGTCCCGGCCGCCCACCCCGTGCACCGAGGGTGCTGGGCACCGATCGGGAGGAGAGGTTCGTCGTTCGCGCCGCGTACGGCGTTGCACCAGCATGCGCGCTCCGTGGGCCACGTCCCGCGGAAGGGTGCGGAGACGAGCGATCGCGAAAGACCGAACGTCCCCGCGAGTGGTCTCAGTGACTGAGTGGACCGCGCGAAGCGGAGATACGCCCGCGTCATGCTGGCGCGCAAAGGCGAAGCCGTCGTATCACCGGAGCCGCAGCCGGCTCATCACGGACGCGGTCCCGAGACGTCCGCCCGAGCGCAACGGAGCGATGACGTGACCGAGTCAGAGCGCGAGGAGCGCAGGGTCGCCGGCGGGGGTGAGCGTCGCACCTACAACCGGCGTCAGCCGCCCACGGTCACCCCGCCTTACTACGAGGCCTTCGAGCGGATAGCGGTGGCCATCGAGGGGATCGGGTCGCTGCTTCAGCAGAGGCAGGTCAGGCTTCCGGACACAGCCGGGGCGGTACCGCCGCGCGCTTCGCCGGAGCAGAGCCGCGGCCGGTGACGATCGACCCGCAGGGCCGTCCACTCTGCTGAGCCCGGGTCACAGCGTGATCCACGACGTCTGCCAGTCCCGCCCTCTCACCGCACCTGCTGCCACTCGCGAGAGAACCATCGACAGGGGGCCGTGCGAGGGTGCCGAGACGAGGACACGGCTGCCCGGTCCGGACCGGAGCGACACGTCGGTGCGAGGGCTGAGGACCTCGACGAGGAGCTCGATCTCCGGGGTCGTCCGCACCTCCAGCCGCGCGACGCCTTCTGGCCGCTGACCGTTCTCGACGTCGAGCACGCTGACCCGTGCCAGCAGTCCGGGCCCGGCGAACACCAGGACCCGAGTGACGCCGGCTGGTAGCGCGGGATGGAGCTCCCAGCTGCCGGTGCAGGTGTCGTCGATGAGCTCGAGGAGGACCGCCCCCTCGCGCCTGCGGTCGAAGGCCGCCAGCGCCGCAAGGCGCACGTGGTCCGGTACCGCCACGTGGCCTCCTCGGTGTGCGGGACGGTGATCCCGCAGCCACCGGGACTGTCAGTGGCTGTCACCATCCAAGACACTTCTTGCTGGCTCAGCAATACCCCGCATCGCGAGCAATCCTTGCAGCCGGTCAAGACATCGACCCCGTGTCGGCCCGATGCTGCCGATGGGCATCCCCATGGCGGCGGAGATCTCGTCGTACGAGGCGGGCGGGTCGAGCATGAGCAGGTGAAGGAGCTGACGGCAGCGGGGTGACAGGCCGAGCAGTGCCCGCTGCACCTCGGCGTCGCGCTCGTCGCCGAGCAGTGCCGCATCGATCTCGGGGTCGTGGTGCGGCCGGCCGTCGGCCAGTGGCCCCGCGTCGGCGACCGGGAAGGTCTTGGACCCCCGGCCGATGACCCTGAGGCACTCTCGCCGCGCGGTCGTCGCCAACCAGGCCCCGACCCGGGCCGGGTCGTCGATCGAGCCGATGTGCTCGACCAGGCGCAACCAGGTGGTCTGCGACACGTCGCCCGCATCCGCCTGGCCGAGCCTGTGGTTGCGCGCGATGGTCCAGATCAGACCGGCGTAGGAGTCGACGAGCAGCTCCCAGCTGTGCCGGTCGCCGCCCGCGGCGTCCCGCACCAGCGTCGCTGACTCGCCAGGCGTGAGTCGGGTGCTCATGCCCTCACCGCCTGGCCGTTGACGAGCACGGATGCTGCTACTGACCCTAGGAAGTCAGCGATAGGGCTGCTATCGGTCGCTTGCATGACCCGCTCCTACGCTCGAGCGCGTACGCCGGGTCCCGGGGCGGGTGCGCGTCATGGGTGGTCGGATCGGAGAGTGGGCCCGGGCGGGGAGCTGCGATCTGCGCGGGTGCCTCGCAACCACGAGGCGGCCTGCACCGCGGAGTGCACGTCGATCTTGCGGAACAGGCGCTGCCGGTGCGTCCGCACCGTGTTCGGCGACAGGTGCAGCTGTGCGGCGATCTCGCGGTTGGTCCGACCTGCCGCGACCAGGTCCAGGACGGTGCGCTCGCGCGGCGAGAGGTCCTGGTCGTCGACGGCGGTCCGAGGGGCGGCGATGAGCCGCTGCAGCACGCTGCCGACGAGCTCAGCGGGCACCCACATGTCACCTTCGACGACGGCCCTGACGACGTGCAGGACGAGGCCGGGCAGGGCGTCCGCGGGCAACCAGGCCGACGCGCCAGCCCGAAGCGCGGCGAGGGTCTCGTTGACCGGATCGATGCCCTCGGCGCTCCCGAGGGCGACGCAGAGGGCGCTGTCCGGTGCCCCGCGGCTGCCCCACGACACCCCCTGCGGCAACATGGTCTCGTCGGCGATCAGGACGTCCAGCCGGTCCAGGCCCTGCAGCGCGTCGTAGGCGCTGGTGCCCACCTCGACGACGAGGTCCGGCGCGAGGGAGGCGACAGCCGAGGCGGACGCCTCGGCGACGAGGCGCTGCCGGTGCAGCACCATCACGTGGACGTGTCCTGAGCCGGGCACAGCGCTCACCCCTCCGCCGCGTCGGCCCACGTGCTGGCGGTGAGTGCCTCGACCTGGTTGCGGGCGTCGAGCTTCCTGCGTGCGGACTCCAGGTGCGAGCGCACGGTGTGCGGCGAGATGCCGAGCTCGGCCCCGATCTCCCGACTGGACAGGCCGTTGCCGACGAGCTCCAGGAGCTCTCGCTCGCGGTGGGTGAGGGCGGTCGGGCGGGCGTCGCGCCGGGCGGCTGCGGGCCGGGGTGTCGTGACGACCTCGGAGACGAGCTGGTCGAGAGCGGCGAGGGACAGGCTCTTGTCGGCGACGGCCCGGGCACCGGCGACCAGTGCCAGCTGCGCCACCGCCTCGGTGACCGCGCCGCTGAGCACGACGATCGTCGTGCGAGGTGCGACGACGCGGATCGCCGAGATCGCGGTCACCCCAGCCAGTAGGTCGTCCCCGAAGCGCGCGTCGAGGAGGCAGAGGTCGAACGGTGACGCCCGGAGCGCGGAGAGCGCCTCGCTGGGGTGCGACGAGACCCGGGCGGTGTGACCGCGCTCCTGGAAGTGATGAGCCAGGCAGGCGGCCAGCATGGCGTGGTCGTCGCACACCAGCACGCGCACGGTCAGCCGGCCGTTCGCGGCAGGTGGAGCCCGACGGCGAGACCGCCGAGGGGTCCGACCCGGCGCGTCACGGTGCCGTTGTGCCGGCGGGCCACGTCCGCCACGACAGCCATGCCGAGCCCTGACCCGTTGAACGCGCGTGCCGTGCCGGAGCCGTCGTCCTCGACCTCGAGCAGCACCTCGTCATGGTCGTCCGCGACCGTGACGCGGATGGATCCCTGTGGAGCGGCGAGCCTCGCGTTGTCGAGAAGGTTGACGATCGCCCGTCGGACGTCGCTCGCCACCCCCCGCACCAGGCCCTCGTCGGGCACGTGGAGGTCGATGACCCCGGGGTGCACGAGCCGCGCGGTCCTGACGACGTCGACGACGAGCGGCCGGAGTGCCAGGTCACGCGGCGGTGACGGCAGCCGGGCCTCACGGAGCGTCGCTCGCAGGACCTCGACCTGGTTCCGGAGCGCCTGCTCCAGGGGCTGTGGGTCCCGCGCGCCGATGAGGCGCGACACCAGGTGCTCCATCACGGTGACCTCCTGCTGGAGGTCGTGGCAGAGCTCGTTCAGCCCGAGGGCGGACGCGGCGGCTGCCGAGTCGTGATCACCCGGTGCGAGCCGGAGCACCAGCTCAGCGGACACCTCCTTGCGCTCGACGGGCGCAAGAGGGCTGTTGGCAGCTGCGGTCATCGGACACTCCGGAACTCGGGGCGGGCGACGCCGAGATCTAGAGCGAAGGGGTGAGCGGGGCCAGGTTGCTGCGGCCCGTCCCGGAGACTACTGCGTTGGTTGTCCCATGTCTGCGTTCGGGAGCACATCCCGGGCCCGTGAGACGTATCCGTCGTGACGGGCAGCTGCTCTCCCGGACATGGACATCGGGGCGTGCGGTGCCGGGGTGTGCCCCGACGGCCGCCGCGTCGAGCTCACCATCCATGACGCGAGCTGGCGCGGCCTGCTTGCGCTGCGCGACGCCGTGGCGCACGGGACGCGTGACCCGCACACGACGGTCTGCGTCGACCTGCACGAGATCGCCTGGGAGACCGCCTCGACGTTCTGGCTCGCGGCGATCGTCTCCGCGGCGCGAGTGGCACGAGCGCGTGGCTGCGGGCTCGAGGTGCGATCGGCACCTGCCCACCTGTGTGACGCGCTTGCTCGACTGGGGCTCGGAGCACGTCAGTTCGAACCAGGTGTGCTCACCGGCGGCCTCGGGACGGCTTGGTGCCCGTTGGGAACCGCCCGCTGCTGCGCGCTCGGCAGCCAGGCAGCACTCGACGGCGCCGGCCAGTAGAAGCCCTGACCCTGGTCGCAGCCGCACTCACGAGCGAGCCGCAGCTGCTCCGCGCTCTCGATGCCGTTCGCCACCACGAGCAGGTCGAGCGAGTGGGCGAGCTCGCAGAGGGCACGGACGAGGGCCCGTGCACTGCGCACCGTGGGCAGCTGCCAGGTGATCGCCGGGTGCAGCTTGAGGTAGTCCAGCGGGTAGGACCAGAGGGTCGTCAGTGCCGACAGGTCGGACCCGAAGCCGTCGAGCCCCACCTGCACGCCGCCGCGACGCAGGTCCTCGAGCCGCTGCAGCGCTGCGGAGGAGGTCCTGCGCAGCACCTCCTCGCGCAGCTCGACGCGCAGCGCACCGGAGCCGGCGTGCTGATCGCTCAGGGTCTCCATCGCCCGGTCCCGCCAGGCGTCGTTCTCGAGGTCGATGCCTGCGAGGTTGAGGTCGACGGGCAGCGGGGTGGACGACCCGTCCTGGTGGGACATCGCCTGCGCGAGAACCTCGAGGTCGAGTGCGCCGATCAGCCGCTCGGACGTCGCGATCTCCAGGAAGTCGGGTGGCCGCAGGAACTCGCCGGCCGGGCCCGGCACGCGCAACAGGGCCTCGGTCCCGATGCGCTGCCCGCTGGCCAGGTGCACGACCGGTCGATAGTCGAGAGCCACCGTGTGGGTCCGGAGGGCCTCGTGGATGACGGCTGTGACCCGCTTGCGCGTGCTCAGCCGGGCTTCGTCCCCGGCTCCCCACGCGCTCCAGCGGCCGCCACCCGCTGCCTTGGCCTGGTACATCGCCACATCGGCTCGTCGGAGCAGCGTCTCGGTGGTCTGGGTCGCGTCGGACGTGATGGCCAGGCCGACGCTGACGGAGCAGTCGAGCTCGTGCCCCTCGACGTCGACGGCGATCAGGCCGACCGACACGATCCTCCTCGCGAGCAGCTCGGCATCCGCTGGGTCGTGCAGGTCGCCGATCAGGACGGCGAACTCGTCGCCCCCCATGCGCGCGAAGGTGTCGCCTGGACGCAGGAGCGACTGCACGCGACGGCCCAGCTCGCGCAGGACCGCGTCGCCCGCCTGGTGCCCCAGTCTGTCGTTGACCGGCTTGAGCCGGTCCAGGTCGAGGAAGAGCAGCGCCACCCAGAGCCGCTCGCGTCCCAGTCGACGCAGGGCATGCCGGGCGTGGTCGACCAGCACAGGCCGGATCGCGGCGCCCGTGAGCTGGTCGGTGTGGGCAGCGGTCACGACGGAGACAGGGGTCGCACCGCGATCCGTCACGTCGCGCAGGTGGACGGTCAGCTCGCCCGGATCACCGGAACGGGTGGTGACCTCGAGCTCGAACCAGTGGGGCTCGCCCGCGGGGTCGAGCAGCTCGACGCGCACCAGTTCCGCACGCCGGGACGCCGCTACGGTGTCGAGCGCCACGCGCAGCCGGAGACGGGCTGCGGGAGGGACGAGCTCGAGCAGGGAGCGCCCGGCGAGAGTGCCGTGCTCGTGGCCCATGGCTGCCCTGTAGGCGCGTGATGCGTGGACCACGACCCAGTCGGATCCGACGGCCGCCACGGCGCAGACCGCGAGGCGGTGCTCGCCGCTGCGTTCGGTCATGGCTCCTCCTCTTCTTCAGGAGGGGCGTCACGTTCGTCTGAATACCCGACGACCTGGTGCATCACGGGCGTACCTGACGTCTCTGAGGTTCTGGGGCCCGCGCATCGGTCCGGGCCTGGTGAAGGGGAGAGCCACGTGCTGGAGCTCACGGACCATGCCCGGAAGATGATCGGCGAGCTCTGCGCTCGAAGGAGAAGCCCCGGCGCGGGCCTGCGCATCGCCCAGCGCCCCGCAGGGCCAGGGCTCTGCATGTCCGTGCAGGACGAGCCCGCGCCCGGTGACGTGGTCGTGAGGATCGACCAGGCGGTGCTCTACCTCGACGCCACGGCGCGCGACAGGCTCGCGGGTCAGACGTTGGATGCCCGCTCGAACGAGCTCGGCGCGGCGTTCTTCCTCTGAGCCCCCGCCGTCAGAGATCTGTCGAGCCGCCCCGTCGGGCCTGCGTGAGGACGACAGCCTCCAGGCAGCTGTGCACGCCGAGCTTCTCGAACAGGTGCTGGATGTGCGTTCGCACGGTGTTGATCGACATCTCGTGACGCCGGGCGATGGCAGCCCGCGAGCTGCCCTCGACGAGACCCGCGAGGACCTGGCGCTCTCGCGGTGTGAGGCTGGCGAACCTGGCGGTCAGGCCGTCGTCCGCTGCCCTGCGGAGCTCCTGCAGCGCCTCGCCGACCGCCCACCGCGGGAGCCACCAACCGCCGGCCGAGACCTCGCGCAGCACGCGGTCGACGTGGTCCAAGCTGTCGCTCGTGCAGGCCCAGCCCCTGGCCCCGGCGAGCACCAGGGCGGGCAGCGCGGTCTCGTCGCGGCTGACCAGCAGGACCACGACCGCTGCTTCCGGGTGCTGCGTCGTGAGCTGGGCGAGCAGCTGCCGGCCGCGGCCCTTGCTGCTCATGAGCACGGTGTGGGGCGCCGGCGGTGCTTCGCCCGAGGGGTGCAGGACCTCGACGGGTGTCGCCGCGCGGACCTGCCAGGCGCCGAAGCTCCTGGAGGTCAGTGCCATGGCGAGGCTCTCCGCGAAGGTCTTCTCCTCGTCGATGACGAGGACGTCGAGCGCACCGTGCACGAGCGGGGTGCTCACCCGCAGCGCTCGCCCTCGAGATCCGGCCACCAGTGCCGGTGAGAGTGCGCGACCGCCTCGAGGCGCGAGTGCGCGCCCAGCTTCTCGATGACGGTCTGCACGTAGCAGCGAGCGGTCGAGTGCGAGATCCCCAGGCCCGTGGCGATCTCGCGGGTCGTACGGACGTCGCGCATGAGGTCGAGCGTGCGCTGCTCCTGACGGGTGAGGAACCTCAGCCGGGTGGGGTCGGCCTGCTCGCGGGGGCTGGGCAGGGCGCCCGAGACGCATCCCGAGACAGCGAGCAGCACGTCCTTTAGGGCGTGCCCCCGGTGCAGCACGACCTGCGCGCCGGCTCTCAGCAGCGCCCGGTGCAGCGAGTGGCGCTCGAGCCCCGTGAGGCACACGATCCGAGTGGTAGGCGCAGCTCGACGGCACGCGGTCACGATCCGCTCGTCGTCGAAGGGGGTGCGGCCCCGGAGGCTGAGCACCAGCACGCTCGTCGGATCGTCGCTGACGACGCTGAGCGCGTCGAGATGCCCTTCCACGGCGTGGACCTGGCACGTGAGGGAGGCCAGCGCCAGGGCCAGCGCCTCTGCCGCGAGCAGCTGCTCGTCGCACACCACCACCAGCTGGTGCATGCGGCCACCTCCTTGCGGTCCCGGCTCGTTTGGGCAGAGCGTGCCGTCGCCCGGCCTGATACGCCGACCAGGTCGCTGACGTAGTGCGGTCGCAGGGTCCCGACCGTCACCCGACGTGGCACGGTGCACCCACAGGTCCCGTCCAGAGCCGAGGTGCCATGCGGTCCGGAGTGAGCGTCATCATGCCGGTCCGGCAGGAGGGCGCGGGCCTGCGCGCGGTGCTGCGGGCAGTGCAGGACCAGGAGTGCCTCGAGGTCCTGGTGGCAGTCGGTCCGAGCACGGACGGGACCGAGGAGCTCGTCGCCGCAGTGGCGCGCGAGGACCCGCGGGTCCGCCTGCTGCCCAATCCCGAGGGCATCGTCAGCACGGGGCTCAACCGGGCCATCCGCGAGGCCAGGGGCGGCCGGGTGGTGCGGATCGACGGTCACTGCCTCGTCCCGAAGGGCTACGTGGCAAGCCTGCTCGCGACGGCCGAGCGGACGGGCGCGAGCTGCGTCGGACCCCAGCTGCGGACCGTCGGTCGCGGCCCTGTGCAGCAGGGCATCGCCTCGGCGATGAGCTCGCCGTTCGGTGTCGGCGCGGCGCGCTTTCGCACGGGGGGTGCCTCCGGTTACGTCGACACCGTCGCTTTCGGGCTCTACGAGACCGCGCGCCTGCGCCTGCTCGGCGGGTTCCGGGAGGACCTCGTCCGCAACCAGGACGACGAGCTGAACGCACGCCTGCGACGGTCGGGCGGCACCATCTACCTCGACGCGGGCGTCACCGTCGACTACTTCCCCCGGGCGTCGTTGGTGGGCCTGTTCCGCCAGTACTACGAGTACGGCTACTGGCGCACCGTGACGGCGCGCCTGCACGGGGACGCCCTCAGACCCCGGCAGCTCGTGCCGGGTGCGTTTGTCGCCGCGGTCGCGGTCACCGTGGCGGTCGGTGCCACGGGCCGGACCGCGCCGCTCGGGGCGCTGGGTGGGTGCTACGGAGCGGTGCTCCTGCTCCTTGTGGGTCAGACGCAACGCCGGACCCGCAGTCCTGCCGTCGCGCTGCTGAGTGCCCCGGCCGCGGTCGTCCTGCACCTGTCGTACGGGCTGGGCCTGTGGCGCTCGCTGCTGAGGTGGAGCATCCTCGCGCCAGCCCGCAGGAGCGAGTCGCCGGCGTGACGACCGTCCTCGCTGGCCCGGACCGGTTGCGTGGTAGGCGAGTCCAGTGGTCGCTGGTCCCGCTGCTCACCGCCGGCGTCCTGCTCCTGGTGCCCGACCTCGACCTCGTGCACGCCTTGGTCGTGCTGTTCCTGGCCATGGCGGTGGCCTCGCTGCTGATCGCTCCCCGTGGGCTGGTCGTCGCACGCACGTTCGTCGTCGGTTACCTCGTGCTGCAGTTCCCGGTGCGGGCCCTCTTCCTGCTCACGGCGCCCAAGGAACGGCCGCCGCTCTATGCAGAGCTGGCGCCGGGAACGGGGCTGGAACCGGCCCTGGCCCAGGCTCTCGCCCAGTCCTGCGCGGGCCTGGCCGTGATGCTGCTCGCCTACTGCCTCGTGCCCAGGAAGCGCACCGAGGTCAAGACCGTCGTGGGGGCATCACTCCGCCGGGTTCCGCTGCTGTGGCTGCTCGGCGTGGCTGTCCTGCTGCTGCCGGTCGAGGTCAAGGGCGCCGCTGCCGGTGCGGTCGGCGGCAGCTTCCTGCTCAGCCTCCCCGGCCTCGCGGCGTGCGGGGCCGCGGCCGCCGTCAGCTATGCCTTCGTGCAGGAGCCCGGCCGCCACCTCGTCCCGTTCGCCCTCTGCCTCGGGTACGTCGCGGCGCGGGTCTCGCTGCTGCACAGCAAGCTGGGCCTGCTGGGGTGCCTGCTGGCACTCATCATCGGTTTCGCCGCACGAGAGCGCGAGCAAGGCCGCCGACGGCCTGTCCCGTGGCGGGGGGCAGTCGTGCTCGTCCTGGCCGTGCTCGGCGCGCTCGTCGTCTTCGCCGTGTCCAGCGGGCGCAACCGGGGCCAGGACCTGTCAGGCGTGATCAGCCAAGGCAGCGAGGCAGCCGTGTCGCGCAGCTATGGCGTGGACGCGCTCGTCGCGTCGAACGAGCACCTGAAAGCGGGGGCCGCACCGCTGCACGGCTCGAGCTTCCTGGACCTCGCGACGTCGTGGATCCCGCGAGGCCTCTGGCCGGACAAGCCCCGGTCCTTCTCCATCCGCTTCGGCGAGGAGGTGTTCTCCTTCTCGCACAGCGCAGGCAACGAGTTCTTCGCCCCGAGCTACTCCGGGGAGTGGCTGCTCAACTTCGGACTGGTCGGGTTGCTGGTGGGGTGGGCGGTCTTCGGGGTCGTCCTCGCGAGGGTCGACGCGATCGGCTCACTCGGCCACCGCATGCTGTGGCTGGTGCCTGCGGTCCACATGGTGGAGGGCTCGGTCGTCGCGCAGCTCTGGCTCGCGCTGCCGTTCGTGCTGGGGGGCTACGCCGTGCTCAGAGCGACTCGACCCGATCACCCTTGAGGCGGTTGCGGGTGTCGAAGACGTAGCGGGCGTGAGTCGTGACCATGGCGTAGTCGAAGCAGTCGTGGTCGGTGACCAGGACGACGGCGTCGGCCGCGCGCACCTCCTCCTCCGTGAGCTGCACCCGGACGACCGAGGCGGGGAGGTGCTGCTCGGTGACGAGGGGGTCGCACGCCCGCACCTCGGCGCCGAGGTTCACCAGCCGCTGCACGATCACGGCCCCCGGGGCCTGCCGGGCGTCCCCGGTGTTGCGCTTGTACGCGAGACCGAGGACCAGGACGCGGGCGTTCGAGACCGCAGTGCGCCGGTGGTTGAGCCCGAGGAGCACGCGCTGCACCACGTGGTCGGGCATGTGGTCGTTGATGTCGTTGGCGAGCTCCACGAAGCGGAAGCTCTCCCCGAGGTTGCGGCGGACGCTCCACGAGAGGTAGCTCGGGTCGATCGGGAGGCAGTGCCCACCGACTCCGGGACCCGGTGTGAACGGCATGAACCCGAACGGCTTCGTGGCCGCCGCATCGATCGCTGACCAGATGTCGATGCCGAGGTCGGCGGCGAACACGGCGAGCTCGTTGACGAGGGCGATGTTGACGTGCCGGAAGGTGTTCTCCAGCAGCTTGGCGAGCTCGGCCTCGCGCGGCGACGGGACGGCGACCGTCCGCGTGACGATCCGGTCGTAGAACTGCCTGACCTGCTCCAGCGAGTCGTGGTCGATGCCCGAGATGATCTTCGGGGTGTTCTCCAGGCGCCAGGTCGGGTTGCCCGGGTCGATCCGCTCAGGGCTGTAGCCGAGGAAGAAGTCGACGCCGGCCCGCAGACCGCTGCCCGTCTCCAGGAGCGGCCCGACGACCTCCTGGGTCGTCCCGGGATAGCTCGTCGACTCGAGGACCACGAGCGCACCTGGCTTGAGGTGCGCGGCCAGCGTCCTGGACGCGGCCTCGATGAAGGACAGATCGGGGCTGCCCTCGGACAGTGGGGTCGGCACGGTGATGACGGCGACGTCGAAGCCGTCGCAGTCCGCAGCGGCGGTGGTGGGAAGGAACCGCCCCGTGCGCAGGCAGGCCTGCACCGTGTCGTCGCTCACGTCCTCGACGAACGAGCGCCCCGCCGCCAGCTCGTCGATCCGCGACGTGGCGACGTCCAGGCCCACGACGGCGTACCCCGCCTCGACCGCGCGGACAGCCAGGGGCAGGCCCACGTAGCCCAGCCCGACGACGACGACCTTCTCCTGCTCGCTCATGTGCTTTCCCTCGTGAGGTCACGGCTGGTGTCCGGCCACGTCCAGGCAGGCAGGTGCCCGGCGGCGATGGCCCGTACCCGCGCCTGCCAGTCCGGCAGTGCGAAGCGGGATGCGTAGCGCCGCGCGGCCGCCGCGGCACCCGGGTAGCCGGCCAGCTCCACGACGGCGGCTGCGATCGCCTCCGAACCTGCGGTCGCGGCGAGCAGGATGCCTGTCTCGCCCTGGGCGATCCCGAAGCGGCTTCCGCCGCAGTCGAGCACGACGGCCGGGCAGCCGAACGCAGCCGCCTCCAGGACGACCAGCCCGAGTCCCTCGTACTCGCCCTCTTCGTGGCGCGGCAGGAACAGCAGCGCCTCGGCGCTCGCGTAGAGCCGGTCCCGCTCGTGCTCGGCAACGGCCCCGTGGACGGCGATCCGGAGCTTCCGGTGCTCCTTCGTGGCGGCCAGCTGACGCAGCCGAGGCAGATCCGGGCCCGGGCCGACCACGTCGAGCCGGACGTCGCGCTGCGTGGCGAGGAGTGACGCGACCTCGATGGCTGTGTCATGGCCCTTCCTCGGGATCGCGCGCCCGACCGACACCAGCCGGAGCTCCCCGCTGTCGCGTTCCTGGCCCTGACCGAGTGGGAGGGCGCCGGCCCGGATGGGCGGCCCCACCAGCTGCACGCGGCGCCGGACGTCAGGCGGAAGGAGCTGCGCGGCCATGGGACTGACGGCCAGCAGGACATCGCTGGTGTGGAGCGCCCGCGACCGGAGCAGCTGGTGCGCCCGGCTGCGATCCCTCGTCAGCTCAGCACCGTGGAGCCACAGCACGCTCGGGCCCGGCAGCCGCGGATGGGTCGCGGTGACGAGGGCGTGGGTCTTCCACGTCAGGGACATCCAGGTGGAGGGAGGACGGCGGGAGGCGACGATCCGACGCGGTCCGAGGTGGAGCTGCGCCCCGCAGGGTGACGCCGAGAGCGCCTGGTAGGCCGCGCTGGCCACCTGCTCGACACCACCGACCCCGTCGGCGGGCGCGTAGACCGCCACAGGCCCGCTCACTCGTGCACCCGCTGCTTGACGGCAGTCAGCGGCCAGGCGGGGTTCAGGCCGCACCTCCGGACCTGGTAGCGCGACTGCCCCGCCAGGTTGCGCCCGGGAAGCGCTGTCACGCTGGACAGGTATCCCGCGTCGGCGATGAGGCCCAGCTCCCGCTCGCCGAAGTCGCTTCCCGGAAGGCCGTAGGGGATGGAGAAGTCCTCGACGCAGATGCCCAGCCGCTGCTCGAGCTCGTCCTTCGAGGCGACCACCTCGCTGCGCGCCTCGGCATCGCTCAGCTCGATGAGCCGCCGGTGGGTCACGCTGTGCGAGCCGATGCGCATCCCTGCTGCGACCAGCGCGGCGCAGTCGGCCCAGGTCAGCTGCGTCTGGCTGTCGCCGGTGACCACCTTGTCCGTGGTGACGAAGAAGGTGGCGGGGAGGTTGCGCTCCTGCAGCAGCTGCAGCACGCTCTGCGCCCACTCCTTGTGACCATCGTCGAACGTCACGCTGAAGGTAGGGACCTCGAGCGGCGCGGGCCCGGCCAGGGCGATGAGCGCCTCCGGCCAGGACAGGAAGCGGCCACGGTCGAGCAGCGCGTCCAGGTGAGCCAGCAGGTTGCGCTCGTACCGTCCGGCGACGTCGTGGTACAGCACGACGTGCAGCCCGCCGCGGCGGTGCGGGAGCCGATGGCGCGCCCCCGCCGGTGCGACGAGGGACCCCTGCAGCTGCGGCCGGGCCCGCAACCACGCCCGCGGCCCGGGAAGGGCGGTCGCGAAGTGCGGGGACATCAGCCGCTGCTCGCCTCTCGGCCTCGGGCGGACTGGCACGCCACGGTCTCCTCGCGTCGCGCTCGTTCCCGGCGGGTGGTCGGGTCCGGCAGCGAGATGCTGTCCGAGGCCGGCAACGCGCACAGCCCACAACTGCCCTAGTCCTGTGCCGACGCGCCCGGGGATGTATCTGGGTCACGGTTGTCGGCTCTTGCAAGGGCAGGGGACGCACCCGTCAGCCCCGGCCCGCGGCAGGCTGTCGCCTCCATGACCTCCGAGGGGAGCGATGGCGTCCCATCCCGAGATCCTCGCGATCCGCCGCTATGCCCCGGCCGTGCTGGCCTGCGTCCTGCTGGGTACGGGCGCCGGCGGGGCGCTGGTGGTGCTGACCCCGAAGCAGTACGAGTCCCGGGTCGTCGTCTTCGTCGCCGCGGCCAGGACGCCCGACGGCGGGAGCGTCTACGACCGGGCGCTGTTCGCCCAGGACCGCGTCCGCTCCTACGTCCCGCTCGTCGCCAGCCCGCTGGTGATGGACCGGGTGGCGCGCTCCCTGCAGCTCACCGAGTCGCCCCTCGAGCTCGGCACGAAGCTGACGGTGACGGCGGCGCCGGACACGGTGCTCCTGAGCATCACCGTCCGCGAGAGCACCCCCCGGCTGGCACAGCTCGTCGCCAGCGAGACCGCACGCCAGTTCACGGCTTTCGTCACGACTCTGGAGGGGGAGTCCGGCGGGGCGCCGACGGTCTCGCTGACCGTGACCCGGCCCGCTCAGTTCGAGGCAGCGGCCGTGCTGCCCCGAAGGGGGCTCGACCTGTGGCTCGGTGCGTTCCTGGGGGGCGCACTAGGCATGGTCGTCACGGCACTGAGACGGAGGTGGGCGGTCGCGACCGAGCCCGCGGACAGGTCGCCCTCCGTGGAGGAGGTCACGGCGACGGCGCTCGTGTCACACCCGGTCCGGCTCCCCGAGGTCCGTGTGGTGGAGCCGTGAGCCGCCCCGGCCGGGTGCTCGTCGTGGGTCCGTCGTGCGTGGGGGAGATGGCCTGGTTCCTCGCGCTCGGCTACCGCCGGCTCGGCTGGCAGGTCGCCCGCGTGTCGGACCGGGCGTTCATCGGACGTGGTCTGCCGGGTCTGGTCGGGAAGGCCGTGCAGCTCACCGAGCGCGATCACCGTCTGACCAGCAGGTCCCGCAAGCTCGGCGAGCTCGTCCGCGAGCGGGCTCGGGGCTGTGACCACGTGGTGACCGTGAAGGGGGAGTACTTCCTCCCGGAGGACGTGGCGGCGATCAACGCCGTCGCCCCGATCGTCAACTGGCACCCCGACCACCCGGTGATCGCTCAGAACTTCGCCTGCATCCCCTACTACACGGCGTTCTGCCCCAAGGACTCCTGGAGCACGGCTCGGCTGCGCGCCATGGGTCACCTCAACGTCAGCACCCTGCCGCACGCCTCCGATCCCCTCGTCCTCGGGTCCGACCGCTCGGCCTTCGCCACTACCGGCTTCTCCGTGGTGGGCACCGGATATGCCTACCGCCAGCACTGGATCGACGAGGCCCGTGGGGTGGGCTTGGACGTGCGGCTCTGGGGGACTTCCAGAACCCCCCGCGAGCTCCGGGACCGCACTCAGAAGGCCAAGGCGGTGGGTCCCGACCAGGGCAAGGCGCTGCGCAGCGGCTTCTTCACGCTGAACACGCATCACCCCTACGACATCGCAGGGGGGAACCAGCGGGTGTTCGACGCGGCTGCTGCGGGGGCCCCGCAGCTCACCGAGTGCCTTCCGGAGACTGTCCGGCACTTCCTCCCGGGCGAGGAGATCGCCACCTTCGCCGACCGCGACGAGTTCGTCGCCCAGGTCAAGGAGCTCTCCGCCGACGCCGCGCTGCGCGGCCGGCTCTCGGCGAACAGCCTGGAGCGGGTCCGGGCGGAGCACACCTACGAGCACAGGGTGCAGAGCATCCTGTCGATGCTGTGAGCGTCCTCACCCTCCGACGCGTGAACCTGACCGAGGTCGACTGGGAAGCGCTGGACGGGTTCCCGGACAGGGTGCTGTTCCAGCGCCGGCCGTGGCTGGAGTTCCTGGAGCGGAGCCACGGGGCCGAGCCCGTGGTGGCTGAGCTGCGCTCGGGCGGGCAAGCCTGCGGGTGGTTCACCGGACTCGTGACCAGGCACCTGGGTCTGCGCGTCCTGGGCGCTCCGCGACCGGGCTGGACGACGCCCTACCTCGGGTTCAACCTGGCCCCGGACGTCTCGCGCAGGGAGGCGCTCATGGCGCTGCCCTCCTTCGCGTTCCACGGCCTCGGGTGCGTGCACCTCGAGGTGTGCGACCGGTGGTGCCTGCCGGCTGACCTTGCCGGCCTGGGGGGCCGGAGGTCGGACACGAAGACGTTCGTCGCCGACCTCCGGCCTGATCTCGACCAGCTCGCTGCCCGGATGACCAGCGGCACGAGGCAGAACCTGCGCAAGGGAGTGCGGGCCGGGCTGCTCGTGGAGGACGCCGCGCCGGAGGGCTTCGCTGCGGAGTACTACCAGCAGCTCCGGGACGTCTTCGCGAAGCAGGGCCTGTCGCCCTCCTACCCGGAGAGCCGCGTGGAGGCACTGATCGAGGGTTTGTACCCCACCGGAGCTCTCCAGCTGGTCCGGGTGCGGACGCCGGAGGGGATGTCCATCGCGACCGGGATCATCCTGGGTGCCGGCCGGTCTGCGTACTTCTGGGGCGGCGCGAGCTGGAGGGAGCACCAGCACCACCGGCCCAACGAAGCGCTCTTCTGGTATGCCTTCCGGACCTGGAAGGGCCGCGGTGCCGAGGAGTTCGACTTCGGCGGCGGTGGCACCTACAAGCTGAAGTACGGGGCGGTCGAGCTGACGGTCCCGAACCTTCGGTGGTCGCGGTGGCCGGGCATCGAGACCGCGCGTGGCGTGGCGAAGGCGACGACGCGCGCGCGTCAGCGCACGCCGGTCATGACCGGGGCAAGACGCCAGACGGGGTGACGACGCGGGCTGGGCCGCGTGGTCACCCCGTCTGGTCCGGGCGGGAGGCTCTAGTGGCCGCCCTCGTAGGCGCCGATGTCCATCGCGGAGCCCTGCGGGCGGGGTGCTCCGTCGAGGTCGTACGCCGGGGCCTGCTGGGTGGTGCCCTTGTCGATGGCCGGGCTCGTGGTGCGGACGTGGTAGTCGCCCGTGCCGGTCGGGTTGTAGCTGACGAACTGCGGGTCGGCCGACACGGTCCCGGTGGGCACGCCACCGCCGTTGACGTCGTAGCTGCCCGAGGCGTTGCCGTAGACCAGGTTGTTCGCGTAGGTGTTCACGCCCACGCGGCCCATCTCCCGGATGCCCCAGTAGCCGTTGTTCACGACGATGTTGTTGTTGACCACGGTGCCGCTGTCCGTGCCGGGCGCGATGTCGTTGCCCTCGAGGGAGCCGCCGATCACCATGCCGCCCTGGGAGTTCTGGAACACCGTGTTGTTGGCGATCATGACGTGGTTGGCGTTGTGCCAGAGGTGGATGCCCCAGCCGCTCGTCCGGTAGACGATGTTGTCGAGGATGCGTCCACCGTTGGGGCCCTGGTAGTAGATGCCGTGGATGAGGCCGCAGTCGCTGGTCGGCGCCATGATGTCGTGGATGACGTTGCCGATGGAGTCGACGTTGGTCTCGGAGTAGTTCTGCAGCTCGATGCCCGCACCGCCGCGCGAGCAGTCCGGCGGCACCATGTTGTGGATGTGGTTGCCGAGGAACCGGTCGTTCGACGCGGTCGACATGATGCCGCTGTACTTCGAGCCGCTGAGGTCGAAGTTCTGGATCACGACCCAGTCACCGGTGTTCGTCCAGGCGTTGGTGCTGCCGGGCGCGCTGATCTTCGCGCCCCACTTGGTGTCGGAGACGAAGGTGATGGGTGCGCTGGACGTCCCGCTCGTGGTCGACTCGACGTAGCCGTAGCTGCCGGGCGCGACGTGGACGACCGTCCCTGCGGTCGCCACGGAGGCGGCCCTGCTGACCTGGCGGAACGGCGCGGCGCTCGTGCCGGGGTTGCTGTCGCTACCGGTGGGCGAGACGTACAGCGCCTTCGTGCCGGTGACCGGCCAGGGGCTGGTGGTGGCCACGGCCGTCGCGGTGGGGGATGCCGTCGGTGCGGCCGTGGGGGCGGTAGTGGGTGCCGTGGTCGGTGCGGTGGTCGGTGCGGTGGTCGGGGCGGTGGTGGGGGAAGCGCTGGGCGTCGCGGCCGGCGCACTGGTCGGGGACGTGGTGGACCCGGACGGGGTCGTCGCGACGACCTCGATCCCGTTGATCTTGGCGTTGTCCGCGGTGGCGCTGAAACCGAGGTCGAGTGTGCTGTCGGTGCTGCGCACCGGGAGGGTGACGTCGTATGCGGTGTTCGCACCGATGGTCTTGACGAGGTCGAGGTCGGGCACGACGGTCTGGCCCTCGGCCGTGACCGAGAAGACCCGGGTGCCGGCGGTGGTCGCCCACGACTCGCTCATCCGCAGCGTCAGCTTGTAGATCCCGGCGCTGGGCAGCGGGATCTTGTAGGCGCTCATCCCGTACCGCTCGGTCTGGTAGATCTTCGGATCGGCGGTACCGGAGGTCGTCGAGGTGAAGGACGCGGCGGTCCCCCCGACGTAGTACTGGTCGGCCTGCCAGGCATGGCCGGCGCTGTCGGTGTAGGCCGGTCCGCCGGCGTTGATCCGCAGCGCCCACAGGGACGCAGCGGCGGGGGTGGCTCCGGCGGCCAGCGCGGAGGGGAGTGCGCCGGCCGCAGGCAGGATCACGAGCGGGAGGGCGCACAGCGCGGTGGTCTTGAGGCGCATCGGGGGATCTCCAGGGGGTATCGGGGGGCTACCTCCCTGGGTTTCGACGGCACGCCAAAATTGCTGAACCGAGATGCACGAAGAAGTTTCGACGCACTGCTCGTGGGGCGACGCGCCTACCGCGCTCCCTCGTAGGCGCCGATGTCGAAGCCCCCGCCCGCCGGACGCGCCGCGCCGTCGAGGTCGTCCGCGGGCGCGCCGAGGCGGCTACCGCTGTCCAGCGCGGGGCTGCCGTCGCGCAGGTGGTAGTCGCCGTTCTGCGGATCGACGAACGCCGGGTCGCCGGACACCCGCACCTCGGGCACGAAACCGCCCTTGAGGCGGTAGTCGCCCTGGGCGTTGCCGTGACTCAGGTTGTCGACGTAGGTGTTGGTGCCGACGCGACCCACCTCGCTGATTCCGGCCTGGCCGTTGCCGGCGACGAGGTTGTTGGTGACCAGCACGTCCGAGGCGATGCCCGGCGCGACGTCGTTCCCCTCGAACGACCCGCCCACGGCGATGCCGCCTCGAGCGTTTCCCACGACGGTGTTGTTGGTGATGGCGATCCTGCTCGCGTTGTGCCAGAGGTGGATCCCCCAGCCGCTGCAGCCGACCACCAGGTTGTTGACGATCCGACCGCCGTCGGCGCTCTGGTAGTAGATGCCGTGCACCCGTGCGCAGTTGCCCGGGGCCCGCACGCGCTCGACGACGTTGCCGGCCGTCGTGTTGTCCGTCGCGACGTAGCTCTCCACGACGATCCCGGCGCCGCCGCGGGAGCAGTCGGGGGCGACGATGTCGTGCACGTGGTTGCCGGTGAAGCGGCCGTGCGAACCGGTTGACAGCAGGCCGTTGTAGGTCGAACCGCTCAGGTCGAACCCCTCCACCTGCACCCAGTCCCCTGTGTTGGTCCAGGCCGTGGTCGCCCCCTCAGCGAGGACGCGTGCGTCCCAGCGCTGGTCCGAGCGGAACACGATCGGTGCGTCCGGGGTCCCGCTCCGTGACGTGACCACCGGGAGGTAGTTCCCGGGTGAGACGTGCACGAGGGTGCCCGCTCTCGCGAGGACGGCGGCCCGGCGCACCTCCCGCACCGGCCTCGCGGAGGTCCCCGGGTCGCTGTCCAGGCCCGCCGGCGAGACCCAGAGCTGCGCCCGCACGACCTGATGCGGCGAGGTGCTCGTCGACGGGCTGGGCCGGGTGCTCGCCCGGCAGCCCACCAGCGCGAGTGCCAGCAGGGCCGCCGTGCCGACTCCGTGGTGCGTCACAGGCTGGTCTTTACGGCGGGCTGGGAGCTCCGCTCGCCTGCCGAGGTGGACCGGTTGACGAGCACGAGCCCGAGGGCGGTCGCCAGCACCTCACCCGTCAGCAGCGCAGCCGGCATGGCCCACGGTCGTTGGTCGGTGAGCCTTCCGACCAGCGCGGCGAGCACGAGCGCCGGAGCGACCAGGTTCATCAGGATGCGCCGGACGTCGCCGAAGGACGCGATGAGCTCGATCTCCACGAGGTACTTGGGACCCCACACGACGAGCAGGGCTGCGCCGAGCAGGACGTAGCCCCCGTGGCCGGAGAAGGTGGCGCCGACGAGCGCGGTGCTGACGTGCGGCCACAGGGCCGCACCGACCAGCAGCCCCGACAGCGGCGGCAGCCCAGCGGCCAGGACGTAGCGTCCCTGGACGCGCCGGCCCTCGTCCTCGCGGCGCCGCGCGACCAGGCGTGGCAGCGCGTTGTGCAGCAGCAGCCACAAGGCGTTGGCGGCTGCGCCTGAGGCCCGCAGCCCGAGGGCGAAGGCCCCCGCGGCAGCGGGGTTCGCCGCGGTCATCGTCGCGAGCGCCAGCGGGGTCGCGAGCTGGCCGCCGGCGCCCGAGGCGCTGAACAGCAGCGAGGTCCGCAGGTGGTAGCGCCACGCCGACCAGCTGCCCTCCCAGGCCGGGAGGCAGCCGGCCCGCTGGAGCGCCACCAGGGCCACGACCGCCCCGAGCAGCGGCGACAGCCCGAACGCCAGCGCGTCCAGGTCGCTGCGCCCCGCGGGGACCGCGAGCACCGCGACCAGGAAGCCAGCGGCGACTGCCCAGTTCGCCACCCCGAGGGCCCACAGCTGCCCGCGCGCGCGCAGCCACCAGTCGGGGAACAGCGCGTAGCAGAGCAGGTAGGGCGACATCGCGAGCACGAGCCGGCCCGATCCGCTGCTGAGGTCCGTCGCCGTCAGGAGCACGCCGGCGACCGTCGCGGTCACGAGCAGCGACAGCGCGAGGTAGAGGCTGAAGATCTCGCTGCCGAGCCGGCGCTGCTGGTCGCCGGTGGTGGCCGCCAGAGTGCGGATCGAGTAGCCCGCCTGGCCGAGGTCCACGCCCCACCAGGCGTAGCCGATCCAGCTCAGGGCCACGGCGTACTCGGCGAACTCGGGCGCGCCGAGACGTCGTGCCAGGAGGACGACGGTCGCGAACGAGACGAGCTTCGGCAGCCAGTCGGCCAGCAGCGTCATGACGGCCGTGCGACGCATCTGCATCCTCCGCGTGCGCTTGGCGTCCTCCTCGTGAGAGCCATCGGGCAGCGGCCTGATACGAGGTCGCGCTGTATCAGCGAACACCGGGGGGGCTCGTAACAGGGGGCAAGGGCGATGGCCGGGGTGCCGCGACCGTTCGGGAGGGTCCGTGCACGTCGATCGCAGGTCCAGGAGCACCAGCAGCCTCACCCGGGCTGCGCGCCGGGTGGCATGCGTCCACCGCTTCGACATCCTCGGCCGGTCCACCGCGGAGACGGTCCCCGACGCCCGGTCGGAGGACTACGGGGTCCAGCGGCTGACCAGCCTGGAGGACCTGCTCCGGGACGCCGACGGCGAGCACGACTCCCGGGCCCTGGACGCGCTCAAGCGCATCGCACCGATCCGACGAGCCCTGCAGGCCCGGCGGGCGCGACGCCAGGCGGCCCGCTTCGCGCAGGGCGACGTGGCCTACGTGGCGACGCAGGACGGAGCAGTCGCGGCCTGGGCGTGGGCCAGTCAGGCTGCCACGTTCCACTGCCGCTGGAGCGGCCTGCGCTTCCGGCTCGCGACCGATGAGGCCTACCTCTACGACCTCTGGTGCTTTCCCGCGCACCGCCGGACAGGCGCGGGAGTCGTCGTGATGCGGGCGTTGATGGCAGATCTGCACAGCAGGGGGGCCGCACGGGTCTACGGCTACGTGCTGCAGGACAACCGGGCGAGCCAGGTCCTGCACCGGCTCGTCCTCGGATTCGAGCAGGTGCAGGTGGTGAGCAGCCTGCGGGTCCTCAGCCACTGGGCCTGGCAGCTGCCGCGGGTGGGCCCTCAGCAGAGTGGGCCGTGCACGAGCAGGCGCGGCGGCGGGGCTGCCCGGTCCCTGGCTGACGGCCGGCGTGCCGCGTGACTGCGATCGCCGAGAAGCGCGGACCCCTCGACTTCGACGCCGAGGTGGTGACCGAGAGGCTGGTCGCAGGCATCCGGCGGGCCGTCCGCGACCTGGGTCGCAGGGGAGCGGTCGTGGCGGTGTCCGGGGGGGTCGACTCCGGTGTGGTCGCGGCGCTCTGCGCACGCGCCCTCGAACCGCATCGCGTGCTGCTGCTGAGACTGCCCGAGGCAACGTCCGGCAACCGGTCGTCGCTGCTCGGGCTCGAGCTGGCTGCCCGCCTCGGGACCCCCACACGCGAGGAGCCCATCGGTCCCGCGCTCGCGGCGCTCGGCTGCTACGCGCAGCAGGACGAGGCGGTGCGAGCGGTGTTCCACGACTACCAGCCCGGCTGGCCGTTCAAGCTCGTGAGGTCGCGACCCAACGGGTCGCCGACGGTGTTCTCCCTGGTCGTCGAACGGCCCGGCGGTCGACGTGAGGCGCGACGGATGCCGGCCGCGGCCTACCGGCTGCTGCTCAGCGCGACGAACACCAAGCAGCGGATCCGGACCGTGGTCAGCTACACCTGGGCTGACCGGCTGCACGCCGCCGTGGCGGGGACACCGAACCTCGTCGAGTACGACCAGGGCTTCTTCGTCAAGGGCGGCGACGGCCTGTCGGACGTGAAGCCCATCGCCGGCATGTACAAGCAGCAGGTCTATGCCCTGGCCAGGCACCTGCGGCTGCCTGAGGCCATCGCGGGACGTGCGCCCACGACGGAGACCTTCTCGCTGCACCAGTCGCAGGAGGAGTTCTACTTCGGCTTCCCCATGGCGCAGATGGACCTCATCCTCTGGGGAGAGCGGCACGGGATCGCGGTGAACGAGCTCGCTGCCCGGGGCCGCATGTCACGGGAGGACGTGGCCCTGGGCTATGCCGAGGTCGTGCGCAGGCGGACCGCCACCGCCTACCTGCACGCGGCACCGGTCCTCCTCGACGACGTCGCACCGCCGACCTGATGTGCGGCATCGCGGGGATCGTCCGCGCCGGGCCCGGTCGTCCGGTCGAGGAGCCGGCGCTGCTGCGGATGGCAGCGTCCCTGCGGCACCGGGGGCCGGACGGGTTCGGCCTCGCGCGGGGTCAGGCGGTGGGTCTGGTCTCGACCCGGCTGGCCATTCTCGACCTGTCCCACGGCTGGCAGCCGATGCGGTCGCAGGCCGGGTCGGTCCTGGTCTACAACGGCGAGGTCTACAACCACGCGGAGCTGCGGGCGGAGCTGTCTCGCGAGGGCGCGAGCTTCCGCACCCGGACCGACACCGAGGTCGTGCACGCGATGCTGGACCGGCGCGGGCTCGACGCGCTGGCTGCCTTCAACGGCCAGTTCGCGCTCGGGCTCTGGGAGCCGGACGACCAGCGGCTGACCCTGGTCCGCGACAGGTTCGGCGTCCGCCCGCTGCACTACGCGCTCACGGCACGCGGCGACCTGGTCTTCGGCTCCGAGGTGACCGCGGTGCTCGCGTCTGGGGAGGTCTCGGCTGCGCCGGACCTGGAGGGCATCGACGACGTCTTCACGACCTGGGGCCCTCGACCGCCTCGCAGCGCCTTCCGGGGCATCGGGCAGCTGCGACCGGGCGGCGTGCTGGTCTGGGAGCGCGGCCGGATCGTCCGCGAGGGGCTGTGGTGGCGGCCGGACGTGGCCTGCCGGGACGCCGAGCCGACCACCGACCTCGGTGACCTGCTTCGCAGCAGCGTCGGGCTCCGGTTGCAGGCGGACGTGCGGGTAGGGACGTACCTCTCGGGCGGGCTGGACTCGAGCCTGCTCACCGCGCTCGCACGCGAGGTCATCGGGCCCGACCTGCGGACGTTCTCCCTGGCCTTCGAGTCCGCGCAGTACGACGAGAGCGCGGCGCAGCAACGGGTGGCCGGTTTCCTGGGCACGCAGCACCATGTGCTCCACATCAGCGCGCGGGACATCGCGGCGGGCTTCCGCGACGCGGTGCTCCACGCAGCCACGCCCCTGGTGCGGACAGGCCCGGTGTGCATGGCGCAGCTCGCCAGGTTCGCCCGAGAGCACGGGGTCACGGTGGTCGCGACCGGAGAGGGCGCAGACGAGCTCTTCTGGGGCTACGACGTGTTCAAGGAGGTCTTGGCGCGCCGGGCCTACCTCCGCGACCCGGAGCTGACCAGCGCCTTCGACGACCTCTACCCGCACCTCGGGCACCGAGCGCGGGGCCCGGGTTGGCAGCACGCGTTCGCGGCTGCGGGCCCCGCGGACGACCCGCTGTTCTCGCACCAGGTGCGGATGCGCGCGACCGGGTCGGTCGCGGCGCTCTACGCCCCCGACGTGGTCGCAGAGCTCGACGGCCAGAGCTCGCGGGAGCGCCTCCGGCGGTCGCTGCCACCGGAGTTCACGGGCTGGACCGATCTGCAGCGGACGACCTGGCTCGAGCTGCACACGCTGCTCGAGCCCTACCTGCTCGCCGCGCAGGGTGACCGGGCCGCGATGACGCACGGCGTCGAGGGCCGCTACCCGTTCCTCGACCACCGGGTGTTCGACCACGCCATGAGCCTGCGGCCGGACCGCAAGCTGCGTGGGAGCCAGGACAAGGCTGTGCTCCGCGAGCTCGCCGCATCGGTGCTGCCGGCCGAGATCACGAACCGGCGCAAGCAGCCCTACCGCGCCCCCGAGGTGGCACCGTTCGTCGGACCGGACGCGCCGGAGTGGGTGCAGGACTCTCTGACCCCGACGGCCGTCCGCGCAGCCGGCCTGTTCGACCCGACCCGGGTCGAGGCCCTGATGGTCCGGTGCGGTGGGGGACGGGCGCTCGGTCAGCGGGAAGCGATGGCGTTCGTCGGGGTGCTGTCGACGCAGGTGTGGTCGGAGCAGCACTTCGGGGCGGGCGTCGTGGCGCCCGAGCAGGAGGCGAGACGGCCGAGGGTGTTCCTCGAGCTGGATGACGAGAGAGCAGAGGCCACAGCATGACGACCGTCGTTCCAGGTGTGCAGGTGCGCGAAGAGCTGCGCGCCTTCGTCGTCGAGAGCTTCCTCTACCTTCATCCCGACCTCGAGCTGAAGGACGGCGACGACCTCCTCGCCCTCGGCGTCATCGACTCGCTCGGCTTCGTCGAGCTCGTCGAGCAGGTGGAGTC
This sequence comes from Frankiales bacterium, assembly GCA_025464915.1. Classification (GTDB taxonomy): domain Bacteria; phylum Actinomycetota; class Actinomycetes; order Mycobacteriales; family SCTD01; genus RYN-111. The sequence continues at coordinate 37,773 of JAODNF010000341.1, forward strand.
CCGCCTGGGTCTCCGCGTCAAGGACGTCGACATCACGGGGGAGAACTTCGGCTCCATCGACGCCATGGTCGCCTTCGTGGGGTCCCACCGGAGCCCCTGATGACCTCGGTCAAGGACGACCTCATCGCCAGCGCAACTGCCCGTCCCTCGCACCTCGCCGTGGCCGACCGGGGGCAGCGACTCACCTATGGAGCGCTGCTGCGGAGGGCGTCGTGCCTGGCCCGCCGCCTGGGCGAGTGCGGCGTGAAGCGTGGGGACCGGGTCGCGATCGTCATGCACAGCGGGGTCGAGTGCGCTGTCACGATCTACGCGACCACCATCGCGGGAGCGTGCTTCGTCGTCCTCGACGCGACGACGCCCCAGGACCAGCTCGTCGCCCTGCTGACCACGACCCGTGCCAAGGCGGTGGTCTGCGACGCCGCTGCCGGCCCGCGGGTGCGGGCCGCCGCTCAGGGCGTCACGCCCGTGCCCGTGGTCGTGACGGGCCTCCCGCCGGGGAGTGCAGCACCGGGCGACCAGCAGGTGTGGCAGCGGTACGGTCCGGCGCTCATCTCCACCGATCTGGCAGCGATCGTGTTCACCTCGGGATCCACCGGAGTTCCTCGTGGTGCGACGTTCCTGCACCGCAACCTGACGTTCGTGACGTCCTCGGTGCTGGGCTATCTCCCGCTGACCGCCGAGGACCGGATCCTCTCGGTGCTGCCCCTGTCCCACACGTACGGCCTCTACCAGCTCCTGCTGTCGGTGCGACTGGGAGCGACGCTGCACCTGCGACCCGGGGCCGGACCCGTCGGCGGCATCCTGCGAGACCTCGAGGACGAGGCCATCACGGTCCTGCCCGGCGTTCCCGCGCTGTGGCAGCTGTTCCGTTCGACAGAGGTCGCATTCCCCGCGGTCCGGTTGCTCAGCAACGCCGGTGCTGCCCTGCCTGCGGACCGCATCCCCGACCTGCAGCGCATCTTCCCGCACGCGAGCCTCTATGCGATGTACGGCCAGACGGAGTGCGCCAGGGTCGCGTTCCTGCCGCCCGAGCTGCTGGCCTCTCATCCCGACTCGGTCGGCGTCGCCGTTCCCGGGACCCAGGCATGGCTGGAGGACGAGCACGGCCGTGAGCCGGCGTTCGGCGGCACGGGGGAGCTGGTCGTGCGGGGGGAGCACGTCATGCAGGGCTACTGGGACGACGAGGAGGCGACCAGGCGCAAGCTGGTGCCTGGTCGCTGGCCGGGTGACAGGGTGCTGCGCACCGGCGACATCTTCCGGCGTGACGCGGACGGCTACCTCTGCTTCGTGGCCCGGCACGACGACGTGATCAACATCGGCGGCCAGAAGGTCGCCCCGCTCGAGGTCGAGCGAGTGCTGTGCGCGGCACCCGGCGTCGTCGAGGCCGTGGTGGTCGGGACGGCTGACGGCTCGCGCGGGCAGGTGATCGTCGCCCACGTCGTCGCTGCACCGGGTGCGGTCCTGGACGCGCGGGCGCTCAAGCGGCACTGCGCGGAGCGCCTCGAGGCGAGCAAGGTGCCTCGCGAGGTCGTGCAGCACCAAGCCCTGCCCCGGCTGAGCAGCGGGAAGGTCGACCGCAAGCGGCTGGTCCTCTCCTAGATTGCCTCGCATGACCTACCGCGTCGTCCAGTGGACCACCGGCAACGTCGGGCAGCGCTCCGTCATCGCCGTTCTCGACAACCCGCTGCTCGACCTGGTCGGCTGCTACGCCTGGTCGCCAGACAAGGTCGGGCAGGACGTCGGGACGCTGTGCGGCGTCGAACCGGTCGGCATCCTCGCCACCGACGACGTCGAAGCGCTGCTGGCGCTGAAGCCGGACTGCGTCGTCTACAACCCGAAGTGGCCGGACGTCGACGTCATGTGCCGCATCCTGTCCGCCGGCATCAACATCGTCGCGACTGCCGGCTTCATCACGGGGCATGCCCTGGGCGACGGTCGGGCGCGCATCCAACAGGCCTGCCGCGCCGGTGGAGCGAGCGTCTTCGGATCGGGCATGAACCCCGGCTTCCTCAACCTGCTCGGCCTCGTGTCGGCCGGCATCTGCGACCGCGTCGATCGGATCACCATGCTCGAGTCCGTCGACTCGACCGGCTACGACTCGCCGGAGACCGAGCAGTCGGTGGGGTTCGGCCAGCCTCTCGGTGCGCCCGGCTTGCAGGAGCGCGTCGCCGAGGCGACAGCGGTCTTCGGAGACGCGGTCTGGCTCACCGGCGAGGCACTGGGCATCGACCTCGACGAGGTCCGCTGCGTCGCCGAGTTCGCCACGACGACAGCGCCGGTCGATCTGGTCAGCTGGACCATCGAGCCGGGGCAGGTCGCGGGCGTCGCCGCGTCGTGGCAGGGCTGGTACGACGGTCGGCTGGTGGTCGACCTCCGCGTGATGTGGCGCAAGGGCCGGACCCTCGAACCGGACTGGAAGGTCGAGCACGGCTACGTCGTGAGCATCGAGGGCCGCCCCAACGTGCGCACCAAGCTGACCATCGCGCCGCCCGCCGACTTCGTCGCGACGTCGGTGCAGGACTACATGGTGCTCGGGATGATCATCACGGGGCTGCCGGCGGTCAACGCCATCGCTGCCGTCTGCGACGCGCGGCCCGGGATCGTCACCTACAACGACCTGCCACTGATCGCGAGCCGCGGGTTCGTCAGCCGGAGCGCAGCCGGGTGATCTCGAGGACTCGCGGTCGGATGCCCGCCGCGAGGCCGGCCCAGAACCCGTCGGGACTGGACTCGAGCAAGGTGCGGCTGCCGGAGCCGTCGACCATCAGGACCTGCATCGACGGTTCCCTGTCGACCAGCTGAAGCGTGACGGCGCGGATCCCCTGCTGCTCCATCAGGTGGTCGACCATCGAGTCGTGGCGCCCGCCCACGGTCTCGTGCACGGGACGGCCGGACGCGGTGCGGTCGACGAGCTCACGGATGCCGGGCGTGATGTCGATCGCCACCGACGTACCCGGCTCGAAGACGCTCTCGCTGATCGACCAGCTCGCCTCGACGACAGCGGTGTCCCCGCGCAGCGTCACGAGGCCGAGCAGCCACAGGTCGAAGCGCGGCCGGAGCTCGCCGGCGACGGACGCGACCAGCTCGTCCAGGTCGCGCGCGTCCTGCGCGTCGTTGACGGCTTGGAGCAGCAGCGCGGTGTCGAGTCCCATGAGCTCACCTCACGCCGGACGGTAGCCCTCCGTGACCGGGCGTCAATCGCCTGTCGTGGCTACTCGCGGCAGGGGGAAGCGCTTGCGCCACAACGGCTTGCCGGTCTTCTGGTCGAGCACCTGGGCCTCGCCGTGGCCGGCGTAGGACTGAGCGCTCGCGATCACGACCGCGTAGTCCCCTGAGACGGCGAAGAAGTCTCCGCGCGGCAGTGCCGTGCGCCACCTCTTGATGAACGTCTTGGCGTCCACCTTCTCCAGCACCGGCCCTTCGCGGTACGAGCGCTGCGTAACCACCACGAGGTCGTTGTCCTTCGTGCCGACGAGAGCCATCCCGTAGTCCAGCAACGATCTCTGGATCCACTTCAGGTGACAGTCTTGTGCGTCGACGGCGTACATCCCGCGCGAGGCTCTCCTGGACCACGATGACCCCGTTCATCTCGGTCAGCGGCCGGACCTCGGGGACGGTCCAGCTCGGCTTGCCGGCAGGGCGGAACGTGCTCGGGGTGCTCGGGTCACGAGGGCGGGTCGCGACCTGCGGCACCGTGCACAGCGCGGCGCATGTCCTCTAGACCGCGGTGTGCGGCCGGCAGTGCTGGCCCTCTCCTAGAAGTCGCCCGCTCCGCGACGGAGGTCCTCCAGCACGTTGACGAGGGTGGTGACGCGGCGGGCGGAGAGCCCCGGCTTGCCGAAGACCTCGGTGTTGAGGGCCTCGGTGGCTTTCAGGGCAGTACGCCGACCGGTGGTCGTGACAGCGATCAGCGTCGCGCGCCCGTCAGTGGGGTGAGGTGACCTCGACACGAGGCCGGCCGCCTCGAGGCGGTCCACAGCGTTGGTGATGGAGGTGGGGTGCACCTGCAGGCGCTCGGACGCCTTCTTGAGCGGCATCGAGCCGCGGCTGCTGAAGTGCAGCAGCATCAGCAGCTCGTACCTCGCGAAGGTGAGGTCGAACGGCTTGAGCACCTCATCGACGCGGGCCTGGAAGATCTGCTGCGCGCGCATCACCGAGGTGACGGCGACCATCCCCTCGGCCGCGTCGAACCAGCCCTCGCGCTCCCAGTTCTCGCGCGCGAGGGAGATCGGATCCCTAGACATTGCGCCGGTACTGGCCGCCGACCTCGAAGAAGGCGTCGCTGATCTGGCCGAGCGAGCAGTGCCGGACGGCCTCCATGAGCGCCTCGAAGACGTTGCCGCCCTCGGTGGCTGCCTTCTGCAGGGCAGCGAGCGCGGCGGGGGCCTCGGCGCGATGCCGTGCCTGGAAGTCGTGCAGCCGGTCGAGCTGCGACTTCTTCTCGTCCTCGGTGGCGCGCGCGAGCTCGACGGTCTGAGGCTCCTCGCCCGTCGCCGGCGGCAGGAAGGTGTTGACGCCGATGAGGGGCAGCGAGCCGTCGTGCTTCTTGTGCTCGTAGAGCATCGACTCGTCCTGGATGCGGCCGCGCTGGTAGCCGGTCTCCATAGCGCCGAGGACGCCACCACGCTGGGCGATGCGGTCGAACTCCTGCAGCACCATCTCCTCGACGAGGTCGGTGAGCTCGTCGACGACGAACGAGCCCTGGAGCGGGTTCTCGTTCATCGACAGGCCCCACTCCTTGTCGATGATCATCTGGATGGCGAGGGCCCGACGCACCGACTCCTCGCTGGGCGTCGTGACTGCCTCGTCGTAGGCGTTGGTGTGCAGGCTGTTCGCGTTGTCGTAGAGCGCGCACAGGGCCTGCAGCGTCGTGCGGATGTCGTTGAAGTGCATCTCCTGCGCGTGCAGGGAACGGCCGCTGGTCTGGACGTGGTACTTCAGCTTCTGCGAGCGGTCGTTGGCGCCGTACCTCTCCTTCAGCGCGATCGCCCAGATCCGGCGGGCGTCGCGACCGAGGACGGTGTACTCGGCGTCCATGCCGTTGCTGAAGAAGAACGAGAGGTTCGGTGCGAAGTCGTCGATGCTCATGCCGCGGGCGAGGTAGGCCTCGACGTAGGTGAACCCGTTCGAGAGCGTGAACGCGAGCTGGCTGATCGGGTTCGCCCCGGCCTCGGCGATGTGGTAGCCGGAGATGCTGACCGAGTAGAAGTTCTGGACCTTGTGGTCGACGAAGTACTGCTGGATGTCGGCCATCGCGCGGAGCGCGAACTCGGTGCTGAAGATGCAGGTGTTCTGGCCCTGGTCCTCCTTGAGGATGTCGGCCTGCACGGTGCCGCGGACGTTCTGCAGCACCCACTGTCGGACCTCGGCCGGGTCGGCGTCAGGGCGCTTCTCGAGCTCCTGGTCGATCGCGGTGTTGAGGAACATCGCGAGGATCGTCGGGGCGGGGCCGTTGATGGTCATCGACACGGAGGTGGTGGGTGAGCAGAGGTCGAAGCCGCCGTACAGCACCTTCATGTCGTCGAGCGTCGCAATGCTCACGCCCGAGGTGCCGACCTTGCCGTAGATGTCGGGACGCGGGTCGGGGTCGCGCCCGTACAAGGTCACGGAGTCGAAGGCGGTCGACAGCCGGGTGGCCGGCTGGCCCTCCGACAGCACCTTGAAACGGCGGTTGGTGCGGAACGCGTCGCCCTCGCCCGCGAACATGCGGGCCGGCGCCTCGCCGACGCGCTTGAAGGGGAAGACGCCTGCTGTGTAGGGGAAGTAGCCCGGGAGGTTCTCACCCCGGAGGAAGCCGACCAGCTCGCCGTGGTCCTGAGTCCTCGGGATCGCCACCCGCCGGACCTTGTTGCCCGACAGCGTCTCGCGGGTCAGCGGGGTGTGGATCTCCTTGCCGCGGACGGTGTAGACGAGCTCGTCGCCGGAGTACTCCTCGACTCGCGCCGGCCACTCGTCGAGCAGCGCCTGCACGTCGGGCGAGACCGTCGTCCGGTCGAGCGCGGCCTGCAGCTCGCCGGTGTCCTGCACGAGGGCCAGTGCGGTCGTGACGTGCTGTCGCGTCCGAGCGAGAGCGGCCTGACGGGCGGTCTCGGCGTGGTAGTCGCGGACCGCCGCGCTGATCTCGGACAGGTAGCGCTCGCGAGCTGCCGGCAGCACGGAGGTGAGGTCGGTGCTGACCTTGGTGTCGACGTGCGGCAGCAGCCCGACCGGAAGGCCGAGCAGTGTGCGTAGCTCTTGGTAGAGGGCGGTGACGCCGTCGTCGTTGAAGCGGGCGGCCGAGGTGCCGAAGACCGGCATCTCGTCCGGGTGGGCACTGCTTCCCGTGCGGTTGCGGGCGACGGTGCGGGCCACGTCACGGCGTGCGTCCTCGGCTCCGCGGCGCTCGAACTTGTTGATGGCGACGACGTCGGCGTGGTCGAGCATGTCGATCTTCTCGAGCTGGCTCGAGGCGCCGTACTCCGGCGTCATGACGTAGAGCGAGACGTCGCAGTGGTCGGTGATGGACGCGTCGCCCTGGCCCACGCCGGGCGTCTCGACGACGACCAGGTCGAACCCGGCGGCCTTGCAGGCGCTGATGATGTCGTCGAGGTGCTCGGGGACGGCGGCGTTGCCGCGGGTGGCGAGCGAGCGGAAGTAGACGTTGCTGCCGGACAGGCTGTTCATCCGGATGCGGTCGCCGAGCAGTGCGCCGCCGTGCCTGCGCCTGGTCGGGTCGACAGCGATGCAGGCGATCCGGAGCTTGTCCTCCTGGTCGACGCGCATCCGGCGCACGAGCTCGTCGGTGAGGCTGGACTTGCCCGACCCGCCCGTACCGGTGATGCCGAGGACCTTGACGTCCTTGGCGGCCTCGCGCAGTGCCTGGGCGAGCTCGGGGGAGCGGCCGTCCTCGAGCACCGTGATGGCACGGGCGAGAGCAGCGACGTCGCCGGACAGGACGTCCTCGACTGCCGGCGGCCGTGCGGCCAGGTCGACGTCGCAGGCCGCCACGAGCGTGTTGATCATCCCGGCGAGGCCGAGCTTCTGGCCCTCCTCGGGGGAGAAGATCGTGACACCACGGCTCCTCAGCAACGCGATCTCCTCGGGGACGATGACCCCGCCCCCACCGCCGAACACCTGCACGTGGCCGGCGCCGACCTCGGCCAGGCGCTCCTTGAGGTAGGTGAAGTACTCGACGTGGCCGCCCTGGTAGGAGCTGACCGCGACGCCCTGCGCGTCCTCCTGTACAGCGGCCTGCACGACCGACTCGACCGAGCGGTCGTGCCCGAGGTGCACCACCTCGGCGCCCTGGCTCTGCAGGACGCGGCGCATGATGTTGATCGCGGCGTCGTGGCCGTCGAAGAGCGAGGCCGAGGTCACGAAGCGGACGGGGTTCACCGGCGTGTGCATCTCCCGAGGATACGTGGACGTCCTCGCAGTTGGCTAGTCCCCATGTTACTTCCAAGTACGTGGACGTCCATGTAGTTTGAGCGCATGCTGACTTCGGAGCACACCGCTCTCCGCGCCGCGGTGCGCGACCTCGTGACCGACAAGATCTCCCCGTGGGCCGCGACGGTCGACGAGCAGGCGCGGTTCCCGCAGGAGGCCTACGACGCGCTGCGCGCCGCCGACCTGCACGCGATCCACGTGCCCCTCGAGTACGGCGGCAACGGCGCTGACGCTCTCTCCGCCTGCCTCGTCATCGAGGAGGTGGCCCGCGGGTGCACGAGCTCCTCGCTCATCCCCGCGGTCAACAAGCTCGGCTCGCTGCCGATCATGCTCAACGGCACCGAGGCGCAGAAGCAGCAGTGGCTGGCTCCGCTGGCGAAGGGCGATGCGCTGTTCTGCTACGCGCTGTCGGAGCGCGAGGCCGGCTCCGACGTGGCCTCTATGCGGACCCGCGCCGAGTGGACCGGCGACGACTGGCTGCTCAACGGCGTGAAGTGCTGGATCACCAACGCCGGCGAGGGCGACAGCTACACGGTCTTCGCCGTCTCGGACCCGGACGCCAAGCGCGGGCAGCACATCAGCGCCTTCCTGGTGAGCAAGACCGACGAGGGCGTCTCGTTCAGCACCCCCGAGCACAAGATGGGCATCAAGGGCTCACCCACCCGCGAGGTGCACTTCGACAACGTGCGGCTCCCGGCGGACCGGCTGCTGGGCGAGCGCGGCCAGGGCATGCGCATAGCCATGCAGACGCTCGACCACACCCGCGTGACGATCGCGGCCCAGGCGCTCGGCGTCGCGCAGGCCGCGCTCGACCTGGCGGCGTCCTACGTGAAGGAGCGCCAGCAGTTCGGCAAGGCGATCGCGGAGTTCCAGGGCGTGCAGTTCATGCTCGCCGACATGGTCATCAAGCTCGAGAGCGCCAGGGCGCTGACGTACCTCGCTGCCCTGAAGTCCGAGGAGCACGCCGCCGACCTGACCTACTTCTCGGCCGCCGCCAAGACAGCCGCCTCCGACGCCGCGATGTCGATCACGACGGACGCCGTGCAGCTGCTCGGCGGCTACGGCTACACCCGCGACTTGCCGGCGGAGCGCCTGATGCGCGACGCCAAGATCACCCAGATCTACGAGGGGACCAACCAGGTCCAGCGCATCGTGCTGGCCCGCGAGCTCCTGAAGACGGTGCGTTGATGCAGAACATCGGAGTGGTCGGCGGCGGCACCATGGGTGCCGGTATCGCTGAGGTCTGTGCGAAGGCCGGCAAGGACGTCGTCGTCCGCGAGATCAGCGATGCCGCCATCGACGCGGGCCGGGCTCGCATCGCGACGTCCCTCGAGCGCGCCCTGCGCGGGGGCCGGCTCGAGCAGGAGGCCTACGACGCCGTCCTCGGGCGGGTCCGCTGGACCACGTCCTTCGAGGACCTCTCCGATCGCGACCTCGTGATCGAGGCGGCGCCGGAGAACGAGCAGCTGAAGCTCGACACGTTCCGCACCCTCGACCAGGTCGTGCAGTCGGACGCGATCCTCGCCTCCAACACCTCCTCCATCCCGCTGGTCAAGATGGCTGCCGTCACCAAGCGCCCGGACCGGGTCGTGGGCGTGCACTTCTTCAACCCGGTGCCGGTTCTCCCGCTGGTCGAGATCGTCGAGTCGCTGCTCACCGCACCGGACACCCTGCTGGCCGTCACCGACTTCGCCGAGAAGGACCTGCACAAGCAGACGATCCGCTCCAAGGCCCGGGCCGGCTTCGTCGTCAACGCGCTGCTGGTGCCCTACATCCTGAGCGCCATCCGGATGCTCGAGTCCGGCTTCGCCTCGGCGGAGGACATCGACCTGGGCATGGTCAAGGGCTGCGCCCACCCGATGGGCCCGCTCCACCTCGCCGACCTGATCGGTCTCGACACCTGCGCCGCCATCGCCGACTCGATGTACACCGAGTTCAAGGAGCAGCTCTTCACGCCCCCGCCGCTGCTGCTGCGCATGTGCGAGGCCGGCCTGCTCGGCCGCAAGACCGGCCAGGGCTTCTTCGCGTACGGCTGAGCCTCAGCGGATGGCGGAAAGCACCACCGGGTTCACCGAGGTATGTGCGAAGTCGACGTCGTGACGGGTGTTGCGCGCCCGTAACGTGGATGGCATGACTGCAGCTGCCCCCGCCCGTCAGGTCGTCACCCACGAGGTCGACGGGCTGACCGTGACCGAGTGGCCAGGCGAGGGCGCGGTGGTGTTCTGCCTGTCCGGGCTCGGCAGCCACGCGCCGACCTGGGCTCCCTTCGCGGCGTCCGTGCCGGGAGCGCGCGTCTTCGGGATCGACCTGCGCGGCCGAGGCGCCGGCATGGGCCTGGCCGGCCCCACGGGTCTGCGCCAGCACGCGAAGGACGTCGCCGCTGTCCTGGAGCAGCTCGACCTCCGCGACGTCGTCCTCGTGGGGCACTCGATGGGTGCTTACCTCGCGCCGCTCGTCGCCCAGGAGTCCCATGGCCGGCTCAAGAAGCTGGTGCTCGTCGACGGCGGCATCCGCCCGCGCTTCCCCTTCTTCATGCGGCCTGCCCTGGTGCGCCTGATGTTCAACAAGCAGCTGTCCGCGGCGGACGTGACCTTCCCGACCGTCGAGGCGCTTGCCGAGAAGGCGCGCGTCGGCAAGATGCTGGCCGACCGCCCCGATCTCACACCGACGCTCCTCGAGATCCTGGCCGAGGAGTCCCGCCGCCTCGACGGCTTCCGCCCCAAGCTGGACGTCGACCGGTGCGTCGCCGATGCCGTCGACTGCTTCTTCGGACCTGACAACGCGCCCGCCCTCGCGGCCCTCGACCTCCCCACCGAGGTCTTCCTCGCCGAGCACGCCAAGGGCACGAGCGACAAGCCGTTCATCTCCGACAAGGCCGTCGAGGCCGAGGTCGGGAAGCAGCCGCTGCTGAGCGTGACGCGCCTGCCGGGCAACCACGTCACTGTCCTGTTCGCGCCCGAGGTCGCTGCGGCGGTCCTGACGTGAGGCGCGCACTCGCTGCAATCGCGCTGGTGGCGCTGACGGGTGCCTGCGGGTCGACCGTGCAGGTCAAGGACGAGGCGACGGTCGGCGTCGACCAGAGCGGCCTGGGGAGTGCGACGGGTGGCGGCGCGGCCGGTACGACGACGGCAGGCCTCGACGGCGGTGCGACCGGCCTCGGCAGCACCGGGGGCGACAGCACCAGCGGCGCTACGGGCGGCGGCTCTAGCTCGACCGGCGCGTCGTCGACGGGGAGCTCGGACGGCTCCTCCACCACGGGCACCGGCGCGATCCCGGTCGCCGGCGACGGCACGATCCCGACGTCCGGCCCGGGTTGGGACGCGAAGCACGTCTACATCGGCGTGACGACGCAGAAGGACGTCAACACGGCCGCGCAGGCCGCGGGCGCCAACGGGCTCGACGCGGGTGACCAGGAGGCCGAGGTCCGGGCGGTCGCGGCCTACATCAACGCCCAGGGCGGCCTGTTCCACCGTCAGGTCGTGCCGGTCTTCAAGGACGAGGCGACCGTCGCGACGCAGCAGAACCCTGACAACGCAGGTGCCCAGACGTGCAGCTACTTCACCAGTGACAAGAAGGTCATCGCGCTCTTCAACCCGGTGACGCTGATGGACGTGGACAGCTTCCGGGCCTGCATGGCCCAGCACAAGGTGCCGCTGTTCAGCGCGAGCGTCGCCGCTGTGAGCCAGCAGATCGCGCACAAGTACGCGCCGTACTTCTACCAGTCCGTCGCCCCGACATGGGACGCCCTCGCGCCGGCGCTCATCAAGGGACTCGCCGCCCAGGGCTACTTCTCGTCCGCCTGGAACACGAGCAGCGCCACGTCGGTCCCGGGCAAGGCCACCATCGGCATCATCACGGACAACACCCCCGGAGGGGTGCAGACCGGCGCCATCCTCAAGCGTGCTCTCGAGTCCGCCGGGCACCCGGTGAAGTCAGTGTTCGAGTACGACGCCCACAACAACGGCACGCTCAGCTCTGCCGTCCTGCAGTTCCGCGGCAACGGCATCGACCACGTGCTGTCGACCGACTCCGCGCTGGTCGCCTTCCAGCTGCAGGCGGCGAGCCAGAGCTACCGGCCGCGGTACGGCATCAGCTCGATCAACGCGCCGATCACGTTCCTGCAGACCAACGGCGGGGCGTCGCAGAACGCCGGCGACGTCGGCGTCGGCTGGGCGCCGAGCCTCGACGTGGACGACGCGGACGACCCGGGTGTGACGGGCAGCGGTCAGCGGACCTGCAACGACATCATGGCGAAGGCGCACCAGAACCTGACGGGCAAGCGACTCGGCCGCGCCGTCGCGTACGCCTTCTGCGACGGGCTGCTCCTGATCGCCAAGGGCGCCGCCGCGGGCGGTGGCCTGACGGGCGCCCAGATCTACAACGGCATGCTCAAGGTCGCTCCGACCTTCTCGTCGGCCTTCAGCTTCGCGCCAGGCCTCGCGGCGAACCGGCTGTTCATCCCCGGCGGCGTCCGGCCACTGACGTTCAACAGCGGCTGCTCCTGCTTCCGCTACGTGTCGCGCACGACGTCGCGCATGTGACCGAGGCGGGCATGGAAGTCTTGCCCGCGTGAGCGCGCGCGTGCTGGTGGTGGGTGAGGCCCTCGTCGACCGGGTGACCCGCACCGACGGCAGCGTCGTCGAGCGGGTGGGTGGCAGTCCTCTCAACGTCGCGGTCGCCCTCGGTCGGCTCGGCGTCGACGTCCAGCTGCTCACGGCGCTGGGCGACGACGCGCACGGCGCCGCGGTGCGCGAGCACGCCGCC
>JAODNF010000374.1 GCA_025464915.1 Frankiales bacterium
GCGTGCGCGACGGGCCAGCAGCTTGGCCGGTCCGTTCGCGACGGCGCTGGCCACCCCGAGCGAGGCGAGGCCACGGACGGCCGACCGCCGCCTGCCGGTCACCGCGAGCCCAGCCGCGACCGCGCACCAGAGCCCCCCGTGGTCGGCGCTCGCGGTGAGCCGCGGCAGCACCCGGTCGAGCGCCGGGCTCTCGACGCGGTGCGCGGCAGAGAAGGCGCGCTTGTCCCAGGACGAGAGGCGTGTCAGCACTCAGGTCCTGTGCCCTGTTGGACGATCATGCATGCATGGTGAGGTCCGTGGGAGGCAGCTCCGAGATCGACGCCCCGCTGGAGAAGGTCTGGGCGGTGCTCACGGACGTCGACAGCTATCCCGCGTGGAACCCCTTCACGGTCTCGGTGAAGACCGACTTCCAGCTCGGCTCGCCCGTCGACATGCAGGTCTGCCTCAAGGGCCGCAGGAAGCGGGACGGTTCGCGCAGGACGATGCACCAGGTCGAGTACGTCACCTCGTACGTCGAGGGCAGCCGCGTCTCGTGGGGCGTGAACGTCGGTCCCGGCTGGTTCGTCAAGGCCGACCGGTGGCAGCAGCTCACGGACCTGGGCGGCGGCCGGACCAGGTACGAGACCGTCGACGAGTTCACCGGCGTCGGCGTCGGGTTCATGATGCTGCTGATGGAGAAGCACATGCAGCGCGGCTTCCAGGAGGTCGCGGACGCTCTGAAGTCTCGCTGCGAGGCGACCTGACCCTCTGCGAGGCTGCGGCCATGAGCCCGTCGCGCGCCACCCTCGTCCTCGCGGCCGTCGCCGCGGCCCTCAGCACGGCGACGGCGGGCCCGGCCAGAGCCGACACGGCGCCGACCCAGCAGGACCGGTGGGCCTTCGTGGACAACACCAACGCCGACATCCTGCGGATCCAGAGCCCCGGGGGAGCCGCACCGGCCCTCACCTCTCCCAGGACGAACCGGGCGCTGGAGGAGCTGGTGGTCTCGCGGGACGGTCACCGGTTCGCCTACCACCAGACCGACAACTTCGACCTGTCCGCCACGACCCAGATCGCCGTGTGCAAGGCGGACGGGTCCTTGATCCGGGTGCTGGCGAAGGACACGTACTTCTACAGCAGCTTCAACCGCGACACCGCCCCCCAGCTGTCGCCGGCGGGGACCCGCCTGGTGGCGACCAACGAGCTGCGCGGTGGGCAGCCCTCGCTGGTGCTCTACGAGGTGAGGACCGGGGCGCGCACGACGCTCGCGGGCAGCTCCGGGTTGACGGTCTCGGCCTGGCTCACGCAGCGCTGGCTGCTCGCGTCCGGGCCGGCGGGCTTCGTCACGACGTCGGCGAACGGCGGCGGACCGCACCAGGGCGTGACCGGGCTCACGTCGGACGACAGCTCGTTCGCGGTCTCCCCCGACGGGCACCAGCTGGTCTGGTCACGGCTCACGAGCGGCGACGCGGACACGGCGACCGCCGACCTCTACCGAGGGACGCTCACCGTGTCGGATGACGGGGTGGCGACGGTCAGCGACGTCACCCAGCTCGTCACCGGCATGGACAACGTGAGCCCGACCTGGTCACGCGACGGCCTGCGGATCGACTTCACGCGCACGACCGGAGAGGCGTTCGTGGGCAAGGGCAAGCGCGGCACGGTGCCCGCCGCTGGCGGCACCGCGGCCCTCTACAGCAGCGTGCTGTCCGCGACCGAGGTCGTGGACCTGTTCATCCCGGGCCTTCCCCGCTGATCAGACGACCTGGTGGAGGAAGGTCACGGGGGCGCCCTCGCCGGCCTCGCGGTAGGGCTCGAGCTCGTCGTCCCAGGCCGACCCGAGAAGCGCGTCGATGCCGTGGGCCAGCTGCGGGCCCTGGGCGTTGGCCAGCAGTGACCGGAGCCGGTCCTCGCCGACCATGATGTCGCCGTTGGCACCGATGGCGGTGCGGAAGACGCCGAGGTCGGGCGTCACGCTGTAGCGCTCGCCGTCGACCCCCGCGCTGGCGTGCTCGGTGACCTCGTAGCGCAGCAGCTTCCAGCTCTTCAGCGCGGCGGCGAGGCGGCCGGCAGTAGCGGGTCGGCCGCGCCAGGTCGACTCGGCGCGCAGCGTGCCCGGCAGCGCGGGTTGCTCGGTCCAGGTCAGCGAGACGCGCGTCCCGAGCTCGCTGGCGATCGCCCACTCGACGTGCGGGCACAGCGCGGGAGGGCACGAGTGCACGTAGAGCACACCCGTTGCCCCGTAGGACAGGGTCATCGGCGTCGTCACACGTCCTCCCGAGGGTCGCCTTCCCCAGCGGCCTCGGTGGGAGTTCGCGTGATCATCTTGCCACGCGCTGTCACATCTGTCCCAGCAATCCCACGCGTGTCGCGCCTGCAAAGTCCCAGGGACATCCGGGCCCGACCCGCTCAGCGGGTCGGACGTGCACGTCCCTGGGACCGCCCGGTCAGCCCGCGAGCCAAGCGTCGATCTCGGCCAGCAGGGACGCCTGGAGGTCGGCCGGGGCCGTCGAGGAGGTGATGCTGCAGCGCGCCAGGTCGGCCAGCTCGGCGTCCGAGGCACCGAGCACCGCGTAGTTCTCGAGCAGCGAGGCCCGGAACAGCAGCGGGTCGTCCGCCCCGATGGCCACCGGCACCCCCGCCGCCCGCAGCGCGCGCCACGGGTTGTCGGCGGCCGACGCGTGGACGTGCAGGGACACGTTGGACACCGGGTTGACCTCGCAGCACACGCTCAGGTCGGCGAGCAGCTCCAGCAGCGACGGGTCCTCGACGGCCCGGACGCCGTGCCCCAGGCGGGTGGCGCCGAGGCGCTCCACCGTGAGCTGCACCGAGCCCGGGCCGCGCAGCTCGCCGGCGTGCGGGACGGCGATCAGCCCCGCGTCGCGGGCCAGCCGGAAGGCCTTCTCGAAGTCACGGGGGTCGCCGCGGGTCTCGTCGTTCGAGAGCCCGAGCCCGACGACGCCGTCGAACTGCCGCCCCAGCCGGGCGAGGGTCTCGGTCTCGGAGGGGTGCCGGGTCCGGTTCCCGGCCAGGACGAGCCCGGTGCCGACCCCGAGGTCGTTCTCCAGCGCCTCCAGGACGCACTCGACCGCCGCGTGCAGGCCGCCCAGTCTGGCGGAGTAGGAGGACGGGTCGACCTGCAGCTCCAGCCACCGGACCCCCGCCGCCGCCTGGTCCTCGACGATCTCGCGGACGACGCGCTGGACCTCGGCCGGTCCGGTGAGGAGCACGCGCGCCGCGTCGTACAGCCGTTGGAACTTGGCCCACCCCCTGAGCGCCGTCGCGTCGACGTCGGCGGGCGCCAGCAGGTCCGGGGGCAGCCGCCGGCCCTGCTCCGCGGCCAGGGCCACGAGGGTGGCGGGGCGCATACCACCGGTGAGATGAAGGTGCAGGTGCGCCTTCGGCAGCGTCACGAGGTTCCCCACAGGACCATCGTGTCGCACAGCCTGCCTAGGGTGCCGCGTGGGAGAATCGGCAGTCCCGAAAGTGCAAGGAGAAGCGTGACCACCGCCGCAGCAGACAGCGCCCCCGGCAAGGGCTCCTACAGCGCCAAGGACCTCCAGCACCTGGAGGGCCTTGAGGCGGTCCGCAAGCGACCCGGCATGTACATCGGGTCCACCGACAGCAAGGGCCTGACGCACCTCGCGTTCGAGATCATCGACAACGCCGTCGACGAGGCCCTCGCGGGCCACTGCAACCGGGTCGAGGTCGTCCTGCACGAGGACGGCTCCATCGAGGTGCACGACGACGGTCGCGGCATCCCGGTCGACGTCAACAACAAGACCGGCCTCACCGGCGTCGAGCTGGTCCTGACCAAGCTGCACGCCGGCGGCAAGTTCGGCGGCGAGGGCTACAAGACGTCCGGCGGCCTGCACGGCGTCGGCGCGTCGGTCGTCAACGCCCTGTCGGCCCGGCTGGACTGCGTCGTGCGACTCGGCGGTCGGGTGCACACCATGAGCTTCCAGCGCGGGGTCCCCGGCACCTTCGCCGACGACGACCCCCGCTCGGCCTTCACGCCCCGCGGCGGCATCAGCGTCGCCGGGAAGTGCCCGGTGAAGCAGACGGGTACGACGATCCGCTGGTGGCCCGACACCGCGCTGTTCTCCAAGGGCTCGGCCGCCGACGTCACCGCGATCCGCGACCGGCTGCGGCAGACAGCGTTCCTCGTGCCCGGTCTCTCGCTGACGATCCGTGGCAACGGCCACGAGGAGGAGACGTTCCGCTTCGACGGCGGGACCAAGGACTTCGTCGACCACCTCGCGCAGGACGGCGCGGTCAGCGACACCCTGCAGATCCTCGGCTCCGGCAACTACAAGGAGACGGTCCCGGTCCTCGACGACAAGGGCCACATGATCACGACCACCGTCGAGCGGCACTGCGAGGTCGACATCGCGCTGCGCTGGGGCACCGGCTACGACACCATCGTCCAGTCCTTCTGCAACGTCGTCCGGACCGGTCACGGCGGCTCCCACCAGAAGGGCTTCGACCGGGCGATGACCAAGACGCTCAACGAGGCGCTGCGCACGTCGAAGGTCCTGAAGGTCAAGGACGACGACGTCGTGACGGACGACGTGATGGAGGGCCTGACCGCCGTCATCACCGTCCGGGTCCCCGAGCCGCAGTACCTCGGCCAGACCAAGGACGAGCTCGGCACGCCGGGGGTGTCGCGCATCGTGGCGGACGTCGTCGCGAAGGGCATCAAGGCCGAGCTGCTCGACAACAAGAAGCGCAAGGCGCAGGCCCGCACGATCCTCGACAAGGTCCGCGCCGCCGCCCAGACCCGGCAGACGGCCAAGGCGTCGAAGGACGCGGCCCGCCGCAAGACGGCGCTGGAGTCGAGCACGCTGCCCGCCAAGCTCGCCGACTGCCGGTCGACCGACGTGAGCCGCACCGAGCTCTGGCTGGTGGAGGGCGACTCGGCCCTCGGCACCGGCAAGCTCGCCCGCAACAGCGAGTTCCAGGCCCTGCTGCCTCTTCGCGGCAAGATCCTCAACGTCCAGAAGGCCGGCGTCGGCGAGATGCTCGCCAACGCCGAGTGCGCCTCGATCATCCAGGTGGTCGGCGCGGGCACCGGTCGCACCTTCGACCTCGAGCAGATGCGCTACGGCAAGGTCGTCCTGATGGCCGACGCCGACGTCGACGGGGCGCACATCCGCTGCCTGCTCATCACCCTGTTCGCCCGCTACATGCGCCCCGTCATCGAGGCCGGCCGGCTCTACGCCGCGATGCCACCGCTGCACCGGATCGAGGTGTCCGGCACGAAGGAGCCGATCTACACCTACACCGAGAAGCAGATGCACCAGACGGTCAAGAAGCTCGAGAACAGCGGGAAGAGGGTCAAGCAGCCGATCCAGCGCTACAAGGGCCTCGGCGAGATGGACCCCGACCAGCTGGCCGAGACGACCATGCACCCGGCGGGACGCTCGCTGCGCCGCATCAAGCTCGACGACATCGAGCTCGCCGAGCACTCGCTCGAGCTGCTCATGGGCAACGACGTCGCGCCGCGCCGCGAGTTCATCATCAACAGCGCCGGTCGGGTCGACCG
>JAODNF010000376.1 GCA_025464915.1 Frankiales bacterium
GCAGCGTTCGGCCTCATCGCGCTGCTGTTCACGGAGAAGAACGAGCGGGTGAAGGCGCTCGGGATCTTCGGCGGCGTCGCCGGCCTGGGCGGGACCTTCGGGCCGATCATCAGCGGCTTGGTCGTCGAGGTGTCCTGGCGGTGGATCTTCTTCGTCAACGTCCCGGTGGCCGTGTTCGCCGTGATCGCCGTCGTGCGGCTGGTCTCCGAGAGCCGGGCCGACAAGAGCGTCACAGAGGGCCGGCCGGACGTCTTGGGGGCGGTCCTCGCAACGGCGGGCCTGTCGGGTGTCGTCTACGGCCTCATCGAGGCAGGGACCCACGACTGGGGCTCCGGGCACGTCCTCGTACCTCTGCTGCTGGGCCTCGCGGTGCTCGTCGCCTTCGTCGCGCTGGAGTCCCGCATCTCCGAGCCCCTCGTCCCGCTCCGGTTCTTCCAGAACCGCACGCGGGTGACCGCCAACATCGTGACGCTGTTCTTCTCCTCCGTGTTCTTCACCATGTTCTTCCTGCTCACGCTCTACTGGGAGCAGGGCGAGGGCTGGTCAGCGATCAAGACCGGTCTGGCCTACCTGCCGTTCGGGATCGGCATCGGTGCCGGAATCGGGATCTCGGCCGCCCTGGTGGCGAAGATCGGCGTCAAGCCGGTCCTGACCGCCGGCCTGGTGCTGATGTCTATCGGGATCCTGCTCGTCTCGCGGATCACCGTCGGCGGGAGCTACCTCTCGGAGGCGCTGCCAGGCCTGCTGTTCATGGCCGTCGGGTCGGGCTTCGCCTTCTCCGGCTTCGGCAACGCCTCGGTGCACCAGGTGTCAGGGGACGATGCCAGCCTCGCCTCGGGGGTCCAGAACGCCGCCCAGGCGATCGGTGGGGCCGTGGGCCTTGCCGTGCTCGCGACGCTCGCGCTGCGGCACGCGCAGCACCTGGTCGCGACCGGCACCGATCCGGGCCAGGCCGCCCTGAGCGGCTACGTGCTCGCCTTCCGCATCGGGGCGGTCGTCCTGGTCGCGGGCGCGATCCTGGTCGCCGTGCTCCTCGAGAAGGTCGAAGCCAACCCGGACGTCGTCGCGCACTGAGTGGGCGCGGAGGGGATCGAACCCCCGACCACTCGCTTGTAAGGCGAGCGCTCTACCGCTGAGCTACACGCCCGGCACGGATACAGGCTAGCCAGCACCTTCTTGTACTCGCCCGGGTCACGCGCGTCCGGGATCGCGTTCACGACCTTGTACGCGATCTTGCCGGCCTTGTCGACGATGAAGGTGCCCCGGAGGGCGAGGCCGTTGTCCTCGTTGAAGACGCCGTAGGCCTTGGCGACCGCGCCGTGCGGCCAGAAGTCTGCGAGCAGCGGGAACGCGTACCCCTGCTCCTTGGCCCACTGCGCGTGCGTCGGGCCGCTGTCCACGCTGATGGCGAGGGTGACCGTGTCCTCGTTGCTGAAGTCGGCGATCTCGTCCCGGATCGCGCAGAGCTCGCCCTGGCAGACACCGGTGAAGCTCAGCGGGTAGAAGACGATCACGACGTTCTTCTCGCCGCGGAAGCTGCTCAGCCGGACCTGGTTGCGGTCCTGGTCGGCGAGCTCGAAGTCGGGGGCCTCGTCACCGATCTCGACCATGGGGGTTCTCCTCGTGAGGGTCAGGGCAGGACTCCCGCATGCTAGGTGCCCTGACTCCCCTCGGGCTCGCGGGGACCGACGTCCACGAGCTCTCCGCCGCCATCCTGTCCGCCTGGGACGACTTCCTCTCTGTCGTCGACTCGGCAGACCTGTCGAAGCCCTCCCGCTTGAAGGGGCTGTCGTGCCGCGACGTGCTGGTGCACCTCGGCACCTGGGACGACCACCTGGTGCTGCCCGGGCTGGTCGCGGCAGCCGAGGGGGACACGGCTGAGGCCGCCGGGAGCCCCGACGACATCAACTGCGCACTGCTCGCCCGCCACACCGACGCGACCCACGACGACGTCCGGGCCGCCCTGGTGCGCTCGCGCGCCGACATCGCCGCGTTCCTGGGTTCGGACGAGGCTGCCCGGATCGGCACCCGGGTGGTGACGGCCTCCGTCGGCCGGCTCCCGCTGCTGACGGTGCTGTCGGCCGGCCGCTACGAGCTCGCCGTGCACGCCCTCGACCTCAGGGCTGATGAGCCGTCGGCGGCACTGCTCGGCAACGGTCTCGCCGCCCTCATCGACGTGACCGGCGCGCTGGCGCAGCAGCACGGGATCGCCATGACGCTGACGGCGCTGGCGCCCGAGGGCGGCTGGTCCTTCACGTCGACAGCGGAGGGCTGGACCACCTCCCGCGCGTCCGGGTCGTTCTCCGGGCCCGGTGTCCGGGCCGCTGCAGCAGTCCTGCTCGACGCGTCCGCGGGCCGGGCGTTCCTGCCCGCGCTGCTCGCCCGCCGCAGGCTGAAGGTCCAGGACATGACGGGTTTCCTGCAGCTCGCGCCGATGATCGACGCCGTGCCTGGCCTGCCCGGCGGACCGGTGCTGCGCAAGGGCGTCAAGGCGCTGGCCAGGCTCTTCTAGGCCGCGATCAGAGGGGCTGGACGAGCAGGGCCTTCTGGGCGCCCGCGACCCTCGTCAGCACCACGGTGGCCGAGCCGGAGCCTGAGAGCTTCAGCTGCTTGCGCAGGGTCTCGGGCTCGACCGCGGTGCCGCGCTTCTTGATGGCCACCGTCCCCACGCCCCGAAGCGCCTCCCGCAGCCGCTTGAGGGAGAACGGCATGACGTCCAGCACCTCGTACCAGCGACCGAAGGGCGTCGTGGTGAGGGCGTCGGCGGTGACGTAGGCGATGGTCGGATCGACCAGCCGGCCGTCGACGGCGATGCAGACCTCGGCCACCAGGTGCGCGCGGATGACAGCACCGTCCGGCTCGAGCAGGTAGCGACCGACGGGACCGGCCGCTGCCACCGCGCCGGCGCCGTGCAGCTGCGCACCCGACGGCAGCAGGGTGGCCGTCATCCGGTGGCCCCGCGTGGTCGCGCCCCCCCAGAGCATCGCCTCCTTCACGTCACCGTCGAGCGACGTGATCTCGACCTCGAGCTCCGGCGGTAAGGCGTCGTGGTCGATGCCGGGCGCCACCTTCACCCCGAGGGCGTCGACATCCCAGGCCAGCGCCTGCGCGAGCGACGGTGACCAGCTCGAGGGGTCGAAGCCCCGACGGCCCGCCACCCGGCGGGCCGGGTCGGCGAAGACCCAGCCGCGCGGGTCCAACCGGGTCACGTCTGCGCAGGCCACGGGTGCGCCGGTGTTGACGCGGGCCAGCAGGCACCGGGCCTCGTCGAGGTCCACGCCCAGGCCGCGGTCGCCGAAGCACAGCAGGTCGCCGCCGACGGAGCAGCCGAGGTCGAGGACCCGGGTCGCCTCGCCGTACCGCCTGCTGTGATGCAGCGCGACCGTCCGCGGGGTGGACTGCTCGAGGGCCTCGGCGGTCCACCAGAGGCGGTCGCCGTCGGGGTGCTTGACCAGCGCCCGACGGCGCAGCCTGACCTGCTCCAGCGCGAGACGGCCCGCCTCCCCGAAGGGGCGCATCGCCTCCGCGGCCGCGATGCTGCCGACGTCGAGATCGGTAGCGCGGTCCACCGCCGCTCGCCCCTCGCTCGAGAGGAGCAGCCGGGCCTGCGCAGGCGTCAGCGGCGCTGCTTCGCGCGCGCAGCCTTCGGCGACACCAGGCGGGTGCCGGACCACTCGGGTGCGGCGCTGGTGCTGCGGGTGCTCGACAGGCCCGCCGTCGGCGCGGCCTCGTCGATGTCGGAGGGCTCGACGTGACCGTCCCGGCCCGCCTTCGGCGTGAGCAGCCAGACGACACCGCTGTCCCCGAGGTTGGTCAGTGAGTCGACGAGCGCGTCGACCAGGTCACCGTCGCCGTCACGCCACCAGAGGATCACGACGTCGACCACCTCGTCGGTGTCGTCGCCCAGGATCAGCTCGGTGCCGGTTCGCGCCGTGACGTCGTCCAGCAGCTCGTCGTCGATGTCGTCGGTGTCCCCCAGGACCTGCACGACCTGGCTCTCGGCGATGCCCAGACGTTCGGCCAGACCTCGCGGCGCGGACGGGTCCGCGGACGTGCTCACCGGTAGAACTCCTTGATCTCTTCGACGCGTGTTCAGGTAGTCCACCGAACCCCACCCGCGAAGGCAAGCCCCAAGCCGTATGTTGCGCGTCATGAACGACGGACCTCCCGCCATCTTCGACGCGATGTTTGTCGTCGTGCCGATCTTCATCGCGTGCGTCATCGTGCTCGGGATCTACACGACGATCCGCAACCGCAACGCCCTGAAGCAGGCGGGGTACGACCCGATCACCGCTCAGGTGCAGATGGCGGACCGGCTCATCAGGAGCCAGGAGCACCCATCGCTCGAGTCCCGCCTCAAGGAGCTCGACGACCTCCACGCCCGCGGTGTCATCAGTGCCGAGGAGCACGCCAAGGCCCGCGCCGACGCGCTCGCTCAGCCCTGAAGGAAGCTGAGCCGAACCTCGCGGACGGCGTTGTCGACGTTGACGTCGACCAGGGTCACGCTCTGCCAGGTCCCCAGCTGCAGCTCCCCTCCCAGCACGGGCAGGGACGCGTACGGCGGGATCAGCGCCGGCATCACGTGCGAGCGCCCGTGCCCCGGCGAGCCGTGCCGGTGCGCCCAGCGGTCGTCCGCGGGGATCAGCTCCTGGAGCGCGGCGAGCAGGTCTGCGTCGCTGCCGGCGCCGGTCTCGAGGACAGCGATGCCGGCCGTGGCATGCGGGACGAAGACGTTCAGCAGCCCGTCGCCACGCCCACGCACCCACGCCCGGCACTCCGCCGTGAGGTCGTGCACCACCTCGCGGTCGCCGGTCCGGACGGTGAGAACGGTCGACTCCATCTCCTCAGCGTGGCCTACTGAGGGGTAACAGGTTGGATGGGGGTGGAGAAGGAGGAAGTGCTGTGAGCGAGCGTCCAGCCGAGCGGTTCTCCGTCATCAGTGACGGACTGCCGAGCCAGCTGCCCGATGTCGACCCGTCCGAGACCCAGGAGTGGCTCGACAGCTTCGACGACCTGGTCGAGACGAGCGGTCGCGGCCGCGCGCGCTTCCTCATGCTCAAGCTGCTCGAGCGGGCCCGCGAGAAGTCCGTCGGGGTGCCTGCGCTCCGCTCCACCGACTACATCAACACGATCCCGCCGGAACGCGAGCCCTGGTTCCCCGGCGACGAGCACGTCGAGCGCCGGATCCGGGCGTACGTCCGGTGGAACGCCGCGATGACCGTCTCCCGCGCCAACCGGCCCGAGATCGGGGTCGGCGGGCACATCGCGACCTACGCCTCGGCCGCGTCGCTGTACGAGATCGGCTTCAACCACTTCTTCCGCGGCAAGGAGCACGCCGGCGGGGGCGACCAGATCTACTTCCAGGGGCACGCATCGCCGGGCGTCTACGCCCGCGCGTTCCTCGAGGGACGGCTGACCGAGGACCACCTCGACGGGTTCCGCCAGGAGTCGAGGCCGGCCTCCCTGCCGTCCTACCCGCACCCGCGGCTGATGCCGGACTTCTGGGAGCACCCGACGGTGTCGATGGGCCTGGGCCCGATGAACGCCATCGCGCAGGCCCGGACCAACCGCTACCTGCACCACCGCGGGATCAAGGACACCAGCCAGCAGCACGTCTGGGCGTTCCTGGGCGACGGCGAGCTGGACGAAGTCGAATCGCGCGGGCTGATCCACCTGCCGGCGGTCGACGGCCTGGACAACCTGACCTACGTCATCAACTGCAACCTGCAGCGCCTCGATGGCCCGGTCCGGGGCAACGGCAAGATCATCCAGGAACTGGAAAGCTTCTTCCGCGGCGCAGGCTGGAACGTCATCAAGGTCGTCTGGGGGCGTGAATGGGACGACCTGCTCGCCAAGGACGACAGCGGCG
>JAODNF010000382.1 GCA_025464915.1 Frankiales bacterium
GGGCTCACGTGGACGGACCTGATCATCAGTGCCGGCTTCTTCGTCGTGACGCTGCACGGGATCACGGTCGGCTTCCACCGCTACTTCACGCACGGGTCGTTCAAGGCCAAGCGCGGCCTGCGGATCGCCCTCGCCATCGCCGGGAGCCTGGCGATCCAGGGGCCGGTGACGCGCTGGGTGGCCGACCACCGCCGGCACCACGCGTTCAGCGACGAGGAGGGCGACCCGCACTCCCCCTGGCGCTACGGCGGTGGGGTCAAGGGCCTGACCAAGGGCCTGCTGCACGCGCACGTGCTGTGGTTGTTCGACACCGAGCAGACCGACCAGAAGCGGTTCGTCCCCGACCTGCTGGCCGACAAGGACATCGTCCGGGTCAGCAGGTGGTTCGGGGCGCTCGTCGCGACGTCGGTTCTCCTCCCGGCCGTCATCGGTGGTCTGGTCACGTGGAGCGTCATGGGCGCCCTGACCGCCTTCTTCTGGGCGAGCGTGGTCCGGGTCGGGCTGCTGCACCACATGACCTGGTCCATCAACTCGATCTGCCACACCTGGGGCGAGCGGCCCTTCAGGACCAAGGACCGCGCGGTCAACGTCTGGTGGCTCGCGTTCGCCTCGGGCGGCGAGTCCTGGCACAACCTGCACCACGCCGACCCGACCTGCGCCCGGCACGGCGTCGACAAGGGCCAGGTCGACAGCAGCGCCAGGTTGATCCAGGTCTTCGAGAAGCTCGGCTGGGCTCGCGACGTGCGCTGGCCGAAGCCGGACCGCCTCGCCGCGCGCCGCGCATGACCCGCGTGTGACGGATCAGGCCCGCGCCCGGGTGCGGATGACGGGCAAGGAGCGGCGCGAGCAGCTCCTCGACGTCGGTCGCTCGCTGTTCGCCGAGCGGGGGTACGACGGCACGGCCGTCGAGGAGATCGCCTTGCGCGCCGGGGTGAGCAAGCCGGTCGTCTACGAGCACTTCGGCGGCAAGGAGGGCCTCTACGCCGTCGTCGTGGACCGCGAGGTCGAGCAGCTGCTCGGCATGTTCAGCACGGCGCTGTCCGGCAGCTCCCCGCGGATCCTCATCGAGCAGGCCTGCCTGGTCCTGCTCACCTACGTCGAGGAGCACCCCGACGGCTTCCGGATCCTGGTCCGCGAGTCGCCGGTCGGCACCGAGCGCAGCGGCGGCTTCGCCACCATCATGAGCGACGTCGCGAGCCAGGTGGAGCACATCCTGAGCCGCGAGTTCAAGGCGCGCGGGTTCGAGACCAAGCTCGCCGCCCTCTACTCCCAGGCCCTCGTCGGCATGGTCGCGATGGCCGGGCAGTGGTGGCAGGACCACCGCCGGCCCAAGCGCGAGGAGATGGCGGCGCACCTGGTGAACCTCGCCTGGAACGGGCTCAGGGGCCTCGAGCCCAAGCCCACCCTCACGTCACCGACGGTGATCCCGCACACCCGATAGCCTCCGGCCTCACGTCGACGAACGGCCGCTCATGATCGGCAAGCAGCGCTCGACCGGGATCTGCATCCTGCTCGCGATCGTCACGTTCGGCATCTACCTCGTCGTCGCGCCGGTCACCTTCCTCCTCCACGCGAGCGAGGTCGGTGGCCTCTACGAGCGGGTCGGCCAGCCCGAGCCGGTCAGCGGCCGGACGGGGCTGTGGATCCTGCTGCCGATCGCCGGGCCGCTCGTGCGGTTCGTCAAGGTCAACGGCGCGCTCAACACCTACTGGGCGAACGTCGGGGCGCGCCCGGCCGACTGATCGCCGACGCGGAGGGGCAAAGCCGCCCGGCTGGGTACGACCGGCCCATGACCGTGCTCATCGGCACCTCCGGCTGGCAGTACGCCGACTGGAAGCCGCTGCTCTACCCCGACGTGCCACAGCGGTGCTGGCTCGAGCGGCACGCCGAGGCGTTCGCGACGGTGGAGGTCAACAACGCCTTCTACCGGTTGCCCGCCAGGGAGGTCTTCGAGAGCTGGGCGGCCCGCACGCCGGACGACTACGTCGTGACGGTGAAGGCCAGCCGCTTCCTGTCGCACATCAAGCGGTTGAAGGAGCCGCAGGAACCTGTGACCCGGCTGATGGACAGGGTCGCGGGCCTGGGGAGCAAGCTCGGCGCCGTCCTGCTCCAGCTGCCCCCGACCCTCCAGCGCGACGTCGACCTGCTCGACGACTGCCTGGCCTGCTTCCCCGCCGAGACCAGGGTGGCGGTCGAGCCGCGCCACGACAGCTGGTGGGACCCCGGCGTCCGCGAGGTCCTCGAGCGGCGCGGGGCAGCTCTCGTCTGGGCCGACTCCTACGGGAAGGCCGTCACGCCGCTGTGGCGGACGACGGGGTGGGGTTACCTGCGGCTGCACCACGGCCCCGGGGACGGCTGGGACTACGGGTACGACGGGGTGCGGCCGTGGGCCGAGCGGCTCGCGGAGACGTGGGCCGACGACGAGGACGTCTACGCCTACACCAACAACGACCCGACCGGAGCAGCGCTACGGGACGCCACGCTGCTCGCCTCGGCACTGCGCCGCCGTGGCCGTCGGGTGACCCGCGTTCCCTGATCCCGCTTCCGTGGCGCCGCGACCAGGCTCGTGGTCACCGTCCGGTGCTACGGCCAGCTACCAGGTGGTGACGGTCTAGAGCTCCTCCGAGAGCTGGAGCCAGGCCTCCTCGACCTGCTCCTTGTCCGCCCGCACCTCGTGCAGCTCGCGGTCCAGTGCGATCACAGCCTCGTGATCGGCCGCCTGGGCCGCCATCTGCGCGTGCAGCTCAGACTCCCTCTTGTCGAGGGTGACCAGCTGGCGCTCGAGCTTCTGCAGGTCCTTCTTGGCCTGTCGGCTGTCACCGCCGCCGCCCTTCGGCTTCGCGGCCGCCGGCTCGGAGGACGCACGGCGGACCCGCTTCTCGAGGTACTCGTCCACGCCGCCGGGCAGCGCCTTCACCGTGCCGTCTCCCATGAGGGACGACGTCACCGTGGTGGTCCGCTCGAGGAAGTAGCGGTCGTGGGACACGACGAGCAGGGTCCCCGGCCAGCCGTCGAGGACGTCCTCGAGCGCCTGCAGGGTGTCGATGTCGAGGTCGTTGGTCGGCTCGTCGAGCAGCAGCACGTTGGGCTCGCCCATCAGCAGCCGCAGCAGCTGCAACCGGCGGCGCTCGCCACCTGACAGGTCGCCCACCCGGGTCCACTGGGCGTTGCCGGTGAAGCCGAACCGGTCGCACAGCGAGGACGCACCGACGGGCTTGCCACCGAGGTCGACCTGCTTCGCGACGGCCTCCACCGCCTCGAGGACGCGGAGCATCGGGTCGAGCTCCGCGACCTCCTGCGACAGGTAGGCGACCTTGACCGTCTGACCGACCTTCACCACACCGGAGTCGGGCTGGACCTGGTCCATCAGCATCTTGAGCAGCGTCGACTTGCCGGCGCCGTTGACGCCGACGACGCCGATGCGGTCGCCCGGTCCGACCCGCCAGGTGATGTCGTCGAACAGCACCCGGTCGCCGAAGCGCAGCGAGACGTTCTCCACGTCGTAGACCTGCTTGCCGAGCCGCGCGGTCGCGAACCGCTGCAGGGCGATGTCGTCGCGCGGGGGCGGCTCGTCGGCGATGAGGGCGTTCGCCGCGTCGATGCGGAACTTGGGCTTGCTCGTGCGCGCCGGCGGACCGCGACGGAGCCAGGCGAGCTCCTTCTTCGCGAGCTGCAGCCGCTTCTGCTCCGCGGTCGCGGCCATCCGGTCGCGCTCGGCCCGGGCGAGCACGTAGGCGGAGTAGCCGCCGTCGTAGGCGTCGACCCCGCCGTCGTGGACCTCCCACGTGGTCTCGTTGACCTCGTCGAGGAACCAGCGGTCGTGCGTGACGACGACGTGGGCCCCGCGGCGGTTCTTCAGGTACGCCGCCAGCCACGCGACGCCCTCGACGTCGAGGTGGTTCGTCGGCTCGTCGAGGACCAGCAGGTCCCACTCGCCGATGAGCAGCGCAGCGAGGGCGACCCGGCGCCGCTCTCCACCCGACATGCTGGAGACGACCGAGTCGAGCCCGACCTCGTGCAGGCCGAGGCCGTCGAGGACCGCGCGCACCTGCGCGTCGCCGGCCCAGGTGTGCTCGGCGGTGTCGCCGAGGATCGCCTGGTGGGCCGTCAGCCGCTCGTCGATGCGGACGTCCTGCGTGAGGACCCCCACGCGGAGGCTGCCGTTGTGGGTGACCCGCCCGGAGTGCGGCTCCTCGACCTTCAGCATGGTCTTGAGCAGCGTGGTCTTGCCGCCGCCGTTGCGGCCCACGACGCCGATGCGGTCGTCGTCGGAGATGCCGAGGGACACCTTGTCGAGCAGCAGCTTGGTGCCGTGCGCGACGGTGACGTTCTCGAGGTTGACGAGGTTGGTGGCCACTAGAGCGACCTGACCACGCGGGCGCCGAGAGCGGGGCCCTCGGCGACGCGCACCGTGCGGCACACGCCCTGCCCGGCGAGGGCGGCGGCGAGAGCGGTGGCGTGGGCGGCGTCGCGGCCGAGGAACGCGACCGTGGGTCCGCTCCCGCTCACGACCCCGCCGAGCGCGCCGAGGTCCTCCCCGACCGCGAGCAGCTTGCGCAGCTCGGGCTTGAGGCTGACGGCTGCGGGCTGCAGGTCGTTCGACAGCGCCTTGCCGAGCTGGACGGCGGATCCCTGGCGGAGGGCAGCCAGCACGTCCGACGGGTCGCTCACCACCGTGACCGGCCCGTCGACCCGGAGCCGGTCGAGCTCGCCGTACACCTCGGGGGTCGACAGGCCGCCCTCGGCGAGGGCGAGGACCCACGAGAACGTGCCGGCGGCGAGGACCGACGTGAGGCGCTCCCCGCGACCGGTGCCGAGGGCCGTACCGCCGTGCAGCCCGAAGGGCACGTCGCTTCCGAGCGTGGCGGCGATCTCGATCAGCTCGTCGCGTGACAGCCCGAGCCCCCAGAGCGCGTCGCACCCGACGAGAGCTGCGGCCGCGTCGGCAGAGCCGCCGGCGCAGCCCCCGGCCACAGGGATCCCCTTGCGGACGTGGATGGCGACGTCGGGGGTGCTGCCGGTCGCCTCGGCCAGCGCCAGGACGGCTCGGGCAGCGAGGTTGCTGGTGTCGACCGGGACGTCGGCGGCACCATCGCCCTCGACCACCACGGTCAGGGCGTCGGACCGGGAGACGGTCACCTCGTCGAACAGGCTGATCGCGTGGAACACGGTGGTGAGGTCGTGGAAGCCGTCGTCGCGCCGCGCACCGACGCCCAGGTGCAGGTTGACCTTGGCCGGTGCGCGCACCGTGACCGTGTCGACCGTGGGCATCCCGTCAGCCTATGGGCCGCTCAGACGAGGCGAGCGAACTGCTCGACCGTCAGCGTCTCCCCGCGGGCCTGCGGGTCGATGCCGGCGGCGCGGAGCCGCTC
>JAODNF010000399.1 GCA_025464915.1 Frankiales bacterium
AGGTCGAACCGGTGGGCCAGCAGGTGGGCGACCGCGTCGGCGCACAGGTCGGCCGGCGGGTCGGACCGCACGAGGTCGTCGCCGGTGACGGCGAGCTGGTCGGCGACGAGCAGGTCGGGGTGCAGGACCGGGAGGTCGTGCAGACCGGTGCCCTCGACGGTCGCCGCAGCGTCAGCGAGCCAGGAAGCGAGGTGCCGCCCCAGGTCGGCGCGGGTCCCCCACGGCTCCGCCTCCGCAGCCCAGCGCGCCGGGGTCCACAGCCGCAGCCGGTCGACGAGGGAGCGGACCTCCTTCGCCACGAGGTCCCGATCTGCGGAGAGCACGTGGCGACGTTAGCGTCGAGCAGGTGCGGCACCGCTTCTCCGGCTCCATCGCAGGACTGGGTACGACGTCGGGACGCCGCGTCGTCATCGGGCACTGGCCGGACTCGCCGTTCGGTCCCTTCACCGACGTGATGGTCGAGGACGCCACCGGGCACCGGACGCTGGTCGCGCCGACGCAGCAGGTGGCCGACTTCGTCGCCGGGACCTACCACTTCGACCAGGTGCGGGTCGTGCCGGTGACCTTCGACGACTGGTACGTGGAGGCTGGTCCGCTCACGGTCCGGCTGACCGTCGGCGGGCGGACCGCCCTGGGCCGGCTGCTGGCGCTGACGCCGACCGCGCCGTGGTTCGCGGCCCTCGTCGACCCGGTGGCTCGCCTCGTGCTGAAGGGCGTCCGTACCCGCGTCACGGCGAGGGCGGGCGACCGCGAGTGGTACTCCGCCCGGGACCAGCGCACCGTCCTGGGTGCGGTGGTGACGTGGGACGGCCAGGACTGCGGGGCGATGACCGACGTCGTACCCGCTGTGCGGTTCGGCCCCGGCTCGACGCCTCCGCGACCGAGCGTGGTCGACCTCGTCTCCACCGTGGAGCGCAGGTCGCTCACCACGGGTTAGCGTCGAGCCGTGCGCCGCGCCGGTCGAATGACGACAGCCGCTGTCGTGCTGGCGGCGGCCGGCTCCGGGCACGGTCCGGACCGTCCCCTCGCGGTCCCGCCGAGCGCCACGGCGAGCACGGCCGCACCATCGATCACAGCATCGCCGACCCCCACCGCGACGCGCGCTGCGGTGCCCACGACGACGGCCAGGCCGGTCGCTCTCCCGAGCTGCACGTCGTACGCCGCTCCTGACCCGAAGCGCCCGGTCCTCACCGCCGACGTGACCGTGAACGGCCGGTCAGTCGTCGGGACGGAGCGCTTCGTGTTCACCCCCGACCTCGCCGTCTCCGAGCTCGTGCTGCGCCTGTGGGCTGCGGCGCCGGTCCCGTCCAAGTACGGGTCGAAGCAGGCCGTGACCTCGGTGACGGTCGACGGGAGCGCCCGCACGCCCCGCCGGACCTCACCGACGGTCGTGACGGTGCCCTACAGCGGGGCCGCAGGGAAGCGGATGACGATCGACGTCGGCTTCACGCTGACACTGCCGGTGGGGGCCGACGAGCGGTGGGGCAACCGCGGGACGACCTCGTGGTTCGCGAGCGGCATGCCCTTGCTGCCGTGGGAATCGGGGCACGGCTGGGACGTCGAGCCGGCAACGACGCAGTTCGCCGAGGCGAGCACCAGCCCGGAGATGCGCCTGGACCGGCTGACGGTCCACCACGCGTCCGGACTCGCGGTCCTGGCGACGGGGAGGACGGTGGGGCAGAACGCGACGACCTTGGTGACGTCTGCGCCGGCGGTGCGGGACGTCGCCGTGGCGGTCGGCCCGTTCCGGCTCGCGCGATCGACCGGATCCACGCGCGCGATCGTCGGGGTCATGTCCGGCCTGCCGGACAGCGCGTCGACGATCGCGCAGGAGACGCAGGCCCACCTGAAGCGGCACGTCGCGAGGTACGGACCGTTCCCCTACGAGCAGGTGTCGATCGTGGTGCTGCCCGACATCAGCGGCGGCATCGAGTACCCCGGCGTCATCTTCATGAGCACCCGCCAGGACAGGGACGCGACCCTGTCGCACGAGCTCGGCCACGAGTGGTTCTACGGCCTGGTCGGCGACGACCAGGCGCGCGACCCGTGGCTCGACGAGGCCTTCGCCACGATGGCCGAGGCCCTCGACCGAGGGACCGCGTCGTCATACACCCCCCTCGCCGCGGTGCCCGCAGCGGTTCGCGGCAAGGCCGGCGAGCCCATGACGTACTGGGAGGGACGCACCTACTACTTCCGGGGCGTGTACGTGCAGGGCGCGGGTGCGCTGCTCCGCGCTCGGGCGACGAACCCGCGGCTGTTCGACGCGCAGCTGCGCTGCTACGTCGCGCACAACGCGCACCGGATCGCGACTCCGGCCGACGTCGCCAAGGACCTGACGGTCGCGGTGCCGGCTCTGAGGAACGTCGGCGCTATCCCGCGATGAGCCGGTAGAGCGTGTCGGAGGACAGCACGAGCAGCTCGCCGTCACGGTCGACGCCGAACGCCTGCAGGCCGCCCACCCGGACGCCGAGCTGGACGGGGTCGGTCATGCCCTCGGCCGTCTTGCGCGACCCCATCAGCTTGCCGGCGCAGTAGTCGCCGAACACGTAGGTGCCGACGAGGGAGGGCAGCGCCGCGCCCCGGTAGACAATGCCGCCGGTGACGGAGCAGCCGCCGCTGCTGTGCAGGTAGGTGAGGGCCGGCTTCACGAGATGACCGCCGGTCACGATCTGGTCCTGCTTGTAGACCTCGTCGCCCTCGTAGACCGACCAGCCGTAGTTGGCACCGCGCTGCAGAGCCGGCGCCACGACGTCGACCTCCTCGACCTTGTCCTGCCCGACATCCCCGACGTAGAGCGTGCCGTCGGTGTCGAAGGAGAACCGCCAGGGGTTGCGCAGGCCGAGGGCCCAGACCCGCTTGTTGGTGGGGAACGGGTTGTCCTTGAGGAACCTGACCGTGGGGTCTGGGCTGATGCGAAGGATCTTCCCGAGGTCGCTGCCGAGGTTCTGCGCGCGGTTCTCCGGGTCACCGGCGGAGCCGCCGTCGCCGAGTCCCACGAGCAGGGCGCCGGTCTTGTCGAAGAGCAGCAGGCCGCCGTTGTGGTTCGGGTACGGCTGGTCCTCCTCCAGCAGCGGCGTCCGCTCGACGGGCTGGCGGTCCTTCCAGGTGTAGCGGACGACGCGCGTGTTGCCGTCGACGTCGGTGTAGTCGACGTAGAAGTGGTGGTTGGTGGTGAACCCCGGGTCGAACGCGAGGCTCAGCAGGCCCTGCTCGTTGCCCTTGCTGACGAGCTTCGTGAGGTCCAGGACGACCCCCGTCTTCACCCCGCCGGAGGTGATCTCGACGACGCGCCCGACCCGCTCGACCAGCCACAGGTGCGCGGCGTCGCCGGGGACCGGCCCGACCCAGACGGGGCTCGCGAAGGTGCCGAGCTGCTGCAGCTGCAGGGGCGCCGCGCTGGCCGTCGGCCCCGGCGTGGCCGTCAGGGTCGGCATGGCCGTGGGAGTCGTCGTGACGGTGGGACTGGGGCTGGCCTTCGGCTGCGAGCTGCCGCCGGTGCACGCGGCAGTGGCGAGCAGCAGCGCCAGGATCAGTCGTTGCGCAGGTACCCGAGCAGCCGCAGCACCTCGAGGTAGAGCCAGACCAGACCGACGACCAGGCCGAACGCGATCCGCCACGACTCCCTCTCCTCGACGCCTGCGTTGACCATCTGCTGCGCCCGATCGAAGTCGAGCACGAACGTCAGCGATCCCGCCACGATGAAGGCGAGGCTGAACAGGATGGCGGCCGTGCCGCCGCTGCGCAGACCGAAGCCGTCACCGCTGCCGTCGAAGGCGTTCACCAGCAAGTTCACCACCAGCAGCCCGAACAGCCCGAAGAACGCGCCGGTCGCGGCCTTCACGGCACGCGATCGCGCGGTCAGCTTGCCGGTCGCGTAGAGCGCCAGGACGCCGCCGAACACCGCGGCCGTCCCGACCGCGGCCTGGATGGCGATGCCGTGGAACCGGTCGTTGTAGGCGTGGCTGATCGCCCCGAGCACCACGCCCTCGACCGCCGCGTAGGCCAGCACGAGCGGCGGGCTCACGCTCTTCTTGAAGATGTTGACCAGCGCCAGCGCCAGGCCGACGATCGCCGCCCCGAACACCAGACCCGGGCCGGCGTCGGCCACCCAGGCGGCCGTCCCGGTGACGACGATCAGCCCCAGCAGCAGGGACGTCTTCAAGGCGATGTCGTCCATCGTCAGCCGCTGCGGCGTCCGGAAGATCTCCTCGACCTGACCGACGCTGGGCGTCTTGAGCGTCGGCGCGCTGCCGAACACCGGGTTGCTGGACTCCACGGGCTCCTCCTCGTTCATCTACCTGAACGTGCATCTCGTCCCGATCGTGCCCCCGGTGGGAGTCGAACCCACACTGACGAGGTTTTTAAGACCCCGGTCTCTGCCAGTTGGACTACAGGGGCTGGCGACCTCACGGTACGGCCTGGGTTTCGGACATCTGGAACGTTTCCGGTCACAGGTGTGCTGCTGTCACGCGCGTATCACGGCATGATGCCCCGGTGAGCGTTGGGGAGCGTGTGACGTACCGCTCCGTGCTTGCCAACCGCGAGTTCGCGGCGCTCTTCGTGTCGCAGGGGCTCAGCACCCTTGGGGACCAGCTTGCCCGGATCGCCGTCGCGATCCTGGTCTTCGAACGGACCGGCTCGGACTTCGCAGCGACCTTCACCTTCGCGATCTCCTACCTCACGTACCTCGTCGGCGGCCCGGTGCTGTCGGCTGTTTCCGACCGTCGGCCAAAGATCGCAGTCATGATCTTCTGCGATCTGGCCCGGGCGCCCGTCATGCTGCTGCTCTGCCTGCCCGATCAGCCGGTGTGGTCGCTCCTCCTCGGTCTGACCGTCGTTGGCGTGCTCGCCCCGCCCTTTGACAGCGCCCGGAGCTCGATCCAGCCCGATCTCCTCGGTCCTGAGGCGTACCCAGTCGGCAACGCGCTGATCAACGTCGTTCTGCAGCTCGGTCAGGTTCTCGGCTTCCTCGCGGGTGGCGTGATGGTCGCCTTCGTCTCGGCACGCGGAGCACTGGGACTGGACGCGGCCACTTTCTTCATCTCGGCCGGACTCCTCCTCGCCGTCATCAGGCACCGCCCCGCAGCGCAGCACCCGGAAAGCCGCGGAGGACTCCTCGCGGACACCGCCGCCGGTTTCCGGCTCGTGGCACGTGCCCCGGACCTCCGACGCTTCCTGACCCTGTCGATCGTTGCCTCCATGGGGCTCGTGGCTGGTGAAGGACTGGCCGTACCGGTGGCCGCCGAGCTCGGCCGAGGTTCGGTGGTTGCAGGGGTACTCACGGCGGCACTACCGGCGGGTTTCGTCGTAGGAAGCCTCGTCGTGGCCAGACTTCCCGAGGAAGCCCGGCTTCGGCTTCTCTTCCCTCTGACGTTCTGCTGCCTCGTGCCGCTGGCAGCGAGTCCCCTTGCCGACGACCCAGCCGTGTTGGGAACGATGTGGTTCGTGGCCGGGCTCGGGTCCAGCCTGAACCTGATCGCGAGTTCGGCCTACGTCCAGGCCTGCCCGCCCGAGTTCCGCGCCCGGGCCTACGGCGTGGCCGTCTCAGCGCTGTTCGGATGCCAGGGCCTCGTCCTCCTCGGAGCCGGCAGCCTTGCCGAGGCCACCCATCCACGCGTCGCCATCACCTTCGTGACCGGCGCCATGCTCGCCCTCGTGTCCGTTTTGCCGGGTACGCGCATCGCGCCTCAAGGAAATTTGCGTCTTAGCCGATGACCCAGAGGATGAGTACCCCGGGGGGACCGACCGGACTGCGACGGCTTGGCATCGTCGCCGTCTCTGTTGCCCTGTCCGGCGCCGGCATCGCGCTGACGGCTTTCGCGGCCAATCGTTGGACGCCCGGCCACCTCCCGCTGAACGTGCCGTGGTGGGCGCTGCTCGTCGTCTACGCCATCGCTCTGCAGCGCCCGCTGGCGTATGAGCTCAACCACGAGTCTCGATTCACGACGTTCACGCACCTGCCCATGGCCGTCGGGCTTGTTTTCGTGGCTCCGTGGTGGCACTTCGGGGCTCGGGTCGGCGCGAGCGTGCTCGATGTCGCGAAGCGGCGTCAACCGCCGGTCAAGGCGACGTACAACGTCGCCCTTGCGGCCGCAGAGATCGGCATCTCGTCGGCGATCATGGCCGCGCTGACGTCTTCGTCGCAGCCGCGCCCCGCCCTGTGGGGTGCCCTGCTCCTTGCCATGACCGTCCTTGACGTGGTCGCGTCGCTGGCCCTGACCTGCGTCTTCGCACTGGTAGGCGTACCGCGCGGGGTCTCCGAGGTTGTCCGTGGCACGACGACCGACATTGCGACGACCCTCGTCTTCACAAGCCTCGGGATCCTGGCCGTGGCGGCCGCATGGACCGATGCCGCCA
The DNA here is from genome assembly GCA_025464915.1 of Frankiales bacterium. Lineage (GTDB taxonomy): Bacteria > Actinomycetota > Actinomycetes > Mycobacteriales > SCTD01 > RYN-111. Next base: position 6,358 of record JAODNF010000399.1, read on the forward strand.
CGCTGGCCATCATCGGCGTGCTCGCCCTCTGTCTCGGCCTCGGCTACCAGCGCAACCGCCGCACGTCCGAGGAAGCCCAGCACGCTTCCGACATCGCTCAGTTCCTCAAGGGCCTGGGCCCCTTGGATCTGAGCGCCGACACAGGCGCGGACGTCCTCGAGCACGTCCGCGTGCTGCTGCACGCCTGCGAGCTCGAACTCGCGGTTCGGACCGGAGACGTGTGGCGAGCCTTCCTCACCTCCGACTCATCTGGGTCGGTCGCGGCTGTGAAGCTGAACGCTCCCCCCATGGTGAGCGCTGGCGTGGGCGCCGTTCTCGGCGACGATGACCGCATCGTCACGCCGCTC
>JAODNF010000249.1 GCA_025464915.1 Frankiales bacterium
ACGACGAGTACCTCGAGCTCGCCCAGGCCTTCGAGCTCTTCGACGACCCCGGCCACGGCGCCGAGGTGTTCTCGCTGATGCGGACCAGCCGGCTCGAGCCGGACGCCTACCTCGACACCTTCTTCGACACCGGGACCGAGCGGCAGCAGACCGCGGACTGAGGCTCAGTCCATGTCGACGGTGCGCGCCGGGTCGAGCTGCAGCCGGACCGGCTCGACCCGCTCGACCATGGCGTTCTCGCCGATGCGCTCCCTCTTCGGGCCGCCGTTCGCGGCGACGACGCCCATCCAGGGGAGCACGAGGGCACCGACGACGAGCAGCAGCTTGCCCCAGACCGGGACCGGCAGCGCGACCGCGAGGACCAGGCAGACCAGCCGGAGGGACTGGGTCAGCAGGTAGCGGCGCAGGCGGGCCTGGCGCTCCTCGGTGCCGGACTGGCCGGCCGAGGTCACGAGCACGGGATCAGTGGCCACCTGCTCAGTGTGAGGCCTTCGACCAGAGACCGCCTCCCGGCGTACCGTGGAGTAACAAGCCTCTCCCTAGGAGTCCTCGTGACGCTCGCCCCCGAACGCCCGACGTCGCAGACGTTCGACTCGCTCGAGCCCGCCACCGGGCAGGTCTACGCGAGCTTCCCGGTTCAGAGCGCCGACGAGGTCGAGGCGGCAGTGCAGCGCGCCCGCGGCGCGGTGGAGTGGTGGCAGGGCCTGGGCTACTCGGGCCGCAAGGACAAGCTCGACGCGTGGAAGGCGATCATCGCCCAGCGGCTGCCGGAGATCGCCGAGATCAGCCACCGCGAGAACGGCAAGCCCGTGGGTGACGCCCAGCTCGAGTCCGGGCTCGCCGTCGACCACATCGCGTGGGCTGCCAAGAACGCCCGCCGGGTCCTCGGGCCGCGGCGCGTCCCGGCCGGCCTGATGATGGCCAACCAGGCTGCTTCCCTTGAGTACCAGGCGTTCGGCGTGGTCGGCGTGATCGGACCGTGGAACTACCCGGTCTTCACGCCGATGGGCTCCATCGCCTACGCCCTGGCTGCCGGCAACTGCGTCGTCTTCAAGCCGTCCGAGTACACCCCCGCCGTCGGCAAGTGGCTGGTCGACACGTTCGCCGAGGTCGTCCCGGACCACGACGTCTTCCAGCTCGTCACGGGTCTCGGCGAGACCGGGGCGGCGCTGTGCCGCGCCGGCATCGACAAGATCGCCTTCACCGGCTCGGCCCGCACCGGCAAGAAGGTGATGGCGGCCTGCGCCGAGAACCTCGTGCCCGTCCTCATGGAGTGCGGCGGCAAGGACTCGATGATCGTCGACGACGACGCAGACGTGAAGGCCGCCGCCGACGCCGCGCTCTGGGGCGGCATGGCCAACGCCGGGCAGACCTGCATCGGCATCGAGCGCGTCTACGCGACCGAGAAGTCCTACGACGGCTTCCTCGCCGCCCTGACGGAGAAGGCGAAGAAGGTCGAGGCGGGCGTCTCCTACGGCCACATCACGATGCCGTCGCAGGTGGACATCATCCGCGACCACATCGCTGACGCCCTCGCCAAGGGCGGCACGGCCGTCATCGGTGGCGGCATCGACGGCACCCTCGTCGAGCCGACCATCCTCACCGGTGTCCCCGAGGACTCCAAGGCGGTGCAGGAGGAGACCTTCGGGCCCACCATCACCGTCACCAAGGTCGCCTCGGTGGAGGAGGCGATCACCCTCACGAACGCCACCTCCTACGGCCTGGCCGGCTCGGTCTTCTCCAAGAAGCGCGGCATGGAGATCGCCCGCCAGCTGCGCTCCGGCATGACCTCGGTCAACAGCGTGCTGTCGTTCGCCGGCGTCCCGGGACTCCCGTTCGGCGGCTCGGGGGACAGCGGCTTCGGCCGCATCCACGGCGACGACGGCCTGCGCGAGTTCACGCGCGCCAAGGCCATCACCCGTCAGCGGTTCGCCCTCCCGACGCCCATCATGAGCTTCGACCGGACTCCCAAGACCGACAACCTGCTGCTGAAGACCATCCGCCTGCTCCATGGACGCGGCTAGAACACCTGTTCTACCCTGGTGAGGTGACCGACCTCGCCTGGCAGGACTCCCTGTTCAGCGTCGCCCACGAGCGGCTCTCCTTCGAGGGGTACCGCCGCGACCAGCTCGACGACAGCTCGTGGGTCGACCTCATCCCCGGATGGGTGCCCGACCACGCCGTCCTGTTCGCGCAGCTGCGCGACGAGGCGCCGTGGCACCAGCGCACCCGCGTCCTGTGGGACCAGGAGGTCCTCGAGCCTCGGCTGACCGCGGGGTACGCGCTGCCGTTGCCACCGGCGCTCGAGGAGCTGCGGGCGGCCGTCTCCGGCTTCTACGGCGTGGCGTTCGACTCCTGCTGGCTCAACCTCTACCGCGATGGCGACGACGCCGTCGCCTGGCACGGCGACAGCAACCGCAAGACCATGTGGCGCCCGATGGTGGTGACGGTCTCGCTCGGCAGCTCGCGCCGCTTCCTCGTACGACGTCGGGGCGGCGGCCCGGTCCTGAAGGAGTACGCCCCCGGCCAGGGCGACCTGATGGTCATGGGCGGCCGCATGCAGCACGACTACGACCACGCCGTGCCACGCGACCGGCGCGCCTCGGGCGCCCGCATCTCCGTCACCATGCGCCACACCCAGGAGATCAGCTAGTCCCGCTTCCCAGCCGTCGCCCAGGATAAGCCTGACCCAGCGGCCGCGGTCGCACGAGATCTCACTGCCCAGCAGGAGGCGTCAGCGTCTGACGGCGCAGTGCTGCTCCGCGGCGGGGAGCCGATCCCGTCGCGTCCTAGAGGCCACTTCTCTCCGGGAGCAGGTCGGGGAACCTGGTATCCCGCTTCTCGGCCTTGGCGCTGAAGGACTCGACCATGTCGTCGGGCTGGAACATGCCGGACTGCCAGGTGGCGATCTGGTCGAGGGACTCCGCCACGGAGTGGTCGCGGGCGTAGTTCAGGGCGACCTTGGTGCCGTGGATCGCGAGCGGGCTCTTCGACGCGATCTCGCGGGCCGACTCGAGAGCCCCGTCGACGAGGGCGGCGTGGTCGGCGTACACCTGCTGGACGAGACCGATCTCGAACGCGCGCTGGGCCGGGACCCGGCGGCCGGTGTAGGCCATCTCCCGGGCGAACCCCTCGGGCACGCAGGTGCCGAGGCGCTGCAGGGTGCCGATGTCGGCGGTCATGCCGATGTTGATCTCCTGCACCACGAAGAACGCGTCCTCCGTGCAGTAGCGCAGGTCGGCCGCCGTGGCCAGGTCGAGGGCGCCGCCGATGCAGCCGCCCTGGACGGCGACGAGGACCGGCATCCTGGCCTCCTCGAGACAGGAGGCGGTGCGCTGGAGCGTCTTCACCGTGCCCCGCAGCCGGGCCTGCTTGCGGCCCAGCTCGACGTCGCCGTCATCCGGCTGACCGGCGAAGACCGCGAGGTCCATGCCGGCGCAGAAGTGCTTGCCGGTGCTGGACAGCACGATCGCGCGCGCCGAGGCGTCGCGGCTGATCCCGTCGACGATCTCGGGCAGCTCGCGCCAGAACTCGGCGATCATCGAGTTGTACGCGTCGGGACGGTTCATCCGGATGTGCGCGACCGCGTCGGCGATCTCGACGTCGAAGCAGCTGTAGGTCATCCCACGATCCTGCCTCACCGCTGAGTACGGTCGATCAGGTGAGCGTCCTGTCGATGTCCGGCGTGACGGTGGTGCGCGAGGGCGCCACCCTGCTGGCCGGGGTCGACTGGGTCGTCAACGAGGGCGAGCGCTGGGCGCTGCTCGGTCCCAACGGGGCCGGCAAGACCACGCTGCTCGCCGTCGCGAGCGCCTCGCTCATGCCGACGCACGGCTCGGTGACGCTGCTGGGGGAGACCTTCGGGCAGGCCGACCTCGGCGAGCTCCGCACCCGGGTCGGCCTCTCGAGCGCCTCGCTGTCGGACCGGGTGCCGCCGCACGAGCGGGCCGTCGACGTCGTCGTGACCGCCGCGCACGGCGTCATCGGCCGGTGGGCCTCCGGGTACGACGAGCGCGACGTCACCCGGGCCACGGAGCTGCTGGGGAGGGTCGGCCTGCGGGCCTTCGCCGACCGCCGCTACGGATCGCTGTCCGAGGGAGAGCGCAAGCGGGTGCTGCTGGCCAGGGCCCTGATGACCGACCCCGAGCTGCTGCTGCTCGACGAGCCCGCGGCCGGGCTCGACCTGGGCGCCCGCGAGGCGCTGCTGCGGCTGCTCGCCCGGCTGGTCCTGCCGGGGGCCTCACCGGTGGTCCTCGTCACGCACCACGTCGAGGAGATCCCGGTCGGGACGACCCACGCCCTGCTGCTGTCGCGGGGCCGGGTCGTGGCGGCCGGACCCATCGCCGACGTGATCACCGGTCCGCTGCTGACCCAGTCGTTCGGCATCCCGCTGCAGGCCGCGACGGCCGACGGGCGCTGGATGGCCCGCTTCACACCCGGCTGAGAACGCGAACGGCCGCCCTCCATGAGGAAGGCGGCCGACGGTCGGGCTGACGGCTAGGGCTCGACGACGGGGGTGTCGATCGTGGCGCTCTCGTCGACCCACTGGAGCGCCTGCTCGCGGAGGGTCGGCTCGAAGGCCTTGGCGTGGTGGGCGCAGAACAGCAGGTCGCCGGAGGTCAGGACGACGCGCACGCGGGCCTGGGCACCGCAGCGGTCGCAGCGGTCGGAGTTGGTCAGAGTGGCGGGGGCAGTGGGAGTCGCAGTTCCGGTCACGTTCATCACAACACCACACTTCGGCCCATCGTTCCCACTCGGGGCAGGATGTGCGGCGTGTCGCAACATGGTGTTCACGGGCCGCTGACAGGGCTGACCGTCGTCGACTTCTCCCGCGTGCTCGCCGGCCCGTTCGCGACGATGATGCTCGCCGACCTCGGCGCCCGCGTGATCAAGGTGGAGAAACCGGACACAGGTGACGATTCGCGCAGCTATGGGCCGTTCCTGGACGACCGATCGCTCTACTTCGCCCGGGTGAACCACGGCAAGGAGTCCCTCTCCGCCGACCTCCGTGACCCCGACGACGTCGCCCTCGTGCGCAGGATCATCGCGAGGGCGGACGTGCTGGTGGAGAACTTCCGGCCGGGAGTGATGGCCCGGCTCGGTCTCGGGTACGACGACGCGCGCGCCCTCAACCCGGCGCTCGTCTACTGCTCGATCAGCGGGTTCGGGCACACCGGGCCGTGGTCGCAGCGACCCGCCTACGACGCGGTCGTGCAGGGCATGAGCGGCCTGATGGCCATCACCGGCTCGCCGGACGGCCCGCCGGTGAAGCCCGGTTCCCCGGTCGCGGACCTCTCCGCCGGCCTCTACGCGTTCGGCGGCATCTGCGCGGCCCTGCGCGGCGGGCAGGGGACCCACCTCGACGTGGCCATGTACGACGCGACGATCTCCCTGCTGGAGGGCGCCGCCCTGAGCTGGCTCGCGACCGGGCAGGAGCCGGGCCGGATCGGCAACGCGCACTTCGCCATCGCGCCGTTCGACACCTTTGCCTGCGCCGACCGCGACATCACGATCTGCGCAGCCAACGACCTGCTCTTCGGCGCGCTGGTGTCGGCCCTGGGGCTGCCTGCGCTGCTCACCGACGCGCGGTTCGGCACCAACGCGCTGCGGCACGAGAACCGCGGCGAGCTGAAGAAGGAGCTCGAGTCGGCCCTGTCCGCCGGCACCGGCTCGCACTGGCTCGAGGTGCTCGAGTCGGCCGGCGTCCCGTGCGGCCCCATCAGCAACGTGGCCGAGGCGGTGGGCTCGGAGCAGTCCGCGGCACGGCAGATGGTGGTCGACGCCGGTGGGGTGCCCGTCCCGGGCAACCCGGTGAAGCTGTCCGCGTTCCCCGACGCCGGCCACCGGCCCGCCGAGCCGCGGCTGGACGAGCACGGTGACAGGATCAGGGCCGAGTTCGCCTCGGGAGGCATGGCATGAAGGTCGTCGTCGACTTCGACAAGTGCGAGAGCAACGCCGTCTGCATGGGCATCGCGCCCGACGTGTTCGAGGTGCGCGACGACAACTTCCTCTACGTGCTCCAGGAGGAACCGCCCGAGGCGATGCGGGCGAAGCTCCAGGAGTGCGTGCACGGCTGCCCGACCGGGGCCATCTCGCTCGGTGAGTGAGACCTTGACCGACTGGCAGGCCTGGCACCGGCGCTACGACGACCCGGCATCGCCGCTGTCGCGCCGCCTCGGCATCGTGCAGGCGCTGCTGCGCGAGGCCCTGTTCGCCGCTCCTGCAGGGCCGATCGCGCTGACGAGCGTCTGTGCAGGCGACGGACGCGACGTGCGAGGCGTGCTGGCCGAGCACCCTCGTGCCGTGGACGTGGCAGCGGCGCTCGTGGAGAAGGACCCCGACCTGGCGGCGGCCGCGGGCGCGGTCGTCGGAGATGCCGGCGACCTGTCGACGTACCGGGAGATCCCGCCCGCCGACGTGCTCCTCGTCTGCGGCGTCTTCGGCAACATCGCGGACGACGACATCCGCACGACGATCGAGAACGCGTCGCGGCTGTGCCGACCTGGCGCGAGGGTGCTCTGGACGCGCGGTCGGCGCGAGCCGGACCTCACCCCGGCGATCCGGCGCTGGTGGGGCGACGCCGGCTGGAGGGAGACGTCGTTCGTGACCGGCGCGCCGACGGCCGAGTGGTCGGTCGGTGCTGCCTACCTCACGCGAGATCCCCTGCCCTACGAGCAGATGCGACTCTTCACGTTCGTGCGCTGACCGCGCGGCGCTCAGCCACCGACAGCCCCCACGAGCCAGCGCACCCGGCGGCGCTCGAGCTGGTCGGCCATCGTGGTGCGGCCGCTGACGAGGTCCTGCAGCAGCGGCCACAGCGGCCGGGTGCGCATGACCCGGTGCACGGTCCCTGGCCGCTTGGTGAAGACCGTCAGCGCCCGCCGGCCCGCTGCGACCTCGGCGCCGAGCTCGGCCTGCACGGCATCCTCGTAGTGCACGAGCCCTACTGCGGCCTGACCTGCCA
>JAODNF010000251.1 GCA_025464915.1 Frankiales bacterium
GGTGATGCGGCGGCGCAGGAAGGCGAGGCCCCCGGCGAGCTTCTGCTCCCAGGCGCCTGGCGCGGCGGGTGGCGCAGGTGCGGGAGCGGGCTCGACGGCCGGGGCCTCCCGCAGCGGGATGACGCGGGCTTCAGGCACGGGCCGGCTCCTTGCTGGCCAGGGACGCGAGGCGCAGCAGGCGCTGCTCCGCGGCCAGGACCGTCTCGGGGTTGAGGATCCTGGGCGAGCGCTCGACGAAGGTCTGCATCGCGTCGACGGTCGACCGCGGCGACCAGCCGAGCTCGGCGTGCAGGCGGCTGACGTCGGCGACCCGGCCGTGCTCGAGGTAGCGCATCTGCTCGGGGCTGAAGTCGACCAGCCCGGCACGCCGGAACGCGCTGGCGACGACCGCCACCGCGGGCGCGGGCACCGGGAAGGAGGGACGGCCCACCCGTCGTACGGCTTGGGACAGGAGCAGCACGCCGGGACCACCGACGTTGAAGATGCCCGCGTGCTCCCCGAGCGCGCAGCGGCGCAGCACCTCGATGCCGTCGTCCTCGTGGCAGAGCTGGATGCGCGGGTCGAACCCGAGCACCGTGGGGACGACAGGCAGCGACAGGTATCGGGTCAGCGGGGTCTCGATGAGCGGACCGATGAAGTTGGTGAACCGCAGCAGGCTCAGCGTGACGTCGGGACGGCGGCGGCCGAAGCCGCGGACGTACCCCTCCACCTCGACCGCGTCCTTGGCGTACCCGGACTTCGGCAGCGCCTTGGGCTCGGCGTCCTCGGTGAACAGCGCCGGGTCCTTCGACGAGCTGCCGTAGACGGCGGTCGTGCTCTTCACGACGAGCTTGCGCATCGAGGGCGCCTTCTGGCACGCGGCCAGCAGCTGCATCGTCCCGATGACGTTGATCTCCTTCATCGCCGTGCGGCCACCGGCGCCCAGCGGCGTGGCGATGACGTTCATGTGCACGACGGTGTCGACCTCGGCCTGGGCGATCACCTTGGCGATGAGCGGGTTGCGGATGTCGGCCCGCACGAACTCGGTGCGGCCCAGCGCGGGCAGCGCCTCCGGCCGCGGCTGCACGGTGTCGACCCCGATGACCCGCTCGATCGACGGGTCGGCGGCCAGGGTGGCCGCCAGCCGCGTGCCGAGGTACCGGCTGACACCGGTGACGAGGACGACGCGGGGCTTCACCCGGTGGAGCCTATCGGGCGTTTGTGACGCCGGCGGTCCGACCTCAGGCCGTGACGCTCGACGGCGCCTCGTCGTAGACGCGCACGGGGCCCTCCGGCCCGGCCGGCTCGGCGTGCACCCGGGCGATGACGATGGGCTCGCCCCGGGTCGACCGCAGCTGGGCGGCGGCGCTGCCCTGGTTGACCGCGACGCACATCGTCCGGAACGAGTCCTCGCACAGCGCCACCCGGCCCCGCGGCACCTCGCCGTAGGTGAGGGCGTAGCGGACCTGCAGCGTCTTGCCGCCGCAGCGGATCTCGACGTCGTCGCCGAGCGCGATGCCGGCGGCCTCGACGTGGTGTCGCTGCATGTTGAGCGTGAGGTTGCCGAAGTGGTCGACCTGCACGATCTCGCCGTGCACGTGGTCGTCGTGCAGCCGCGCCTGCCGCAGCTCCAGGCGCTCGAGCTCCTCGATCGGCACGCTCGAACCCACCTGGGCGAGGTCGAGGCCGTCGGCCAGCCGGGCCGCCACGGGGCTGAACACGTCGCGGGCCCTGAACGTGCGGGCCGCGTTGGCGTTCCAGAGCGAGTCGTCGTCGAGCACATGCGCCTGGACCGCGCCGCCAGCCACGTCCCAGGCCTGTGAGGCGACGCCGTTGTCCGGGGACACGAAGATCGAGCCGTCGGCCGTCTGCACCGCGATGGCCCGCGCCGGGACCGTCCGGAACGGGTCGACCAGGACGAGGTGCACGGCCGGCGCCGGCAGGAACGGGACGGCGCTGGCCAGCATGGCCGCGCCCATCTCGACGTCCTGGGGGCCGACGCTGTGCAGCACGTCCAGGACCCGGACCTCAGGGGCCACCCGGGCGATCACGCCCTTGCACAGCCCCAGGAAGGGGTCCTCGTAGCCGAGGTCGGACAGGAACGTGAGAAACACAGCAGCCTCCGTACGCTCACGCCGTTGTGAGCGAGGGGCAGACTACTTCTTGTTGCGACGCTGAACGCGGGTCTTCTTCAGCAGCTTGCGGTGCTTCTTCTTGGCCATCCGCTTGCGGCGCTTCTTGATGACGGAACCCACGGGAAATCCTCAGCTCTTCAAAGTACGGAAGTGTGCAGTCTAGCGGCAGGGCGACGCCCTACGCGGTGACGTCGAAAGCCCCACGGAGATAGGCGTGGACGGCGTGCTCCGGAACCCGGAAGCTGCGCCCGACCCGGACGCTCGCGAGGTCACCGGCGTGCACCAGGCGGTAGACCGTCATGCGGCTCACCCGCATCAGCGCGGCCACCTCGGCCACCGTGAGGAACTTGATCTCGCTGAGGTTGCTCACGCCACGTCCTTCGACGCCCGCGCGCGGCCGGCGGCTTCCCCACCGTCGGACTGGACACGCGCGTGCCTGTTGATCGTATCGGGACAGGAGGGACGGAGGGAAGACGGCCATTCGGGCGATCGGCGCGCCTTCTTGACACGCGATCACGCTGCGGGCGCTTTACGGCGCTTCACGGGCGCTTGCTGCCCTGCCGCGGCGGAAGTCCTCTCGCCTTCAGCTGCTGGCGGAGGCTGACGGGCTGCTCGAGGCGCCACCCCCGGCTCTCCCGGCTGTCCGGCAGGTCCCGCATCGCGTGCATCGCGTAGGTGAGGGACCGCATCAGGTGCGTCCCCTCGTTCGACTCGTCCGGCGTCCGGTGCGGCGGTGGCCGCCGACCGCCCTCGTCCCGGCTGTCCGACATCGCCAGCAACGACGCCGCGGCCAGCAGCCACCGACGGTCGTCCGCGGCAGCTTCGAGCGCCAAGGTCAGGGGCGGGTCGGCGTGCACCCACGTCCACGGCCCGATCCGGATCCCCACGTGCTGCCGCTCCTGATCGACCGGTTCCGTCAGGGGCCCTTCCCGGTCCCACACGACGCCCGGCACCCACACCCCCCGAGCCACGTCCGGCGCCAGTGCCAGGCCCCGGGTCCGGTTCAGCGACACGAACGTCTCGTCGTACGGCTGGTCCGACCAGCGCCCCGTCCCCCCGATCGCCAGGAACAACCGCTGGGTCGTGCTCAACCGCAGGTGCTCGACCAGCGCGACCAGCTCGTCCGCCTCCAACCGACCCGCCCCCCGCGCCACCGGCTCCAGGTCGAGGCCACACGCTTCCAGGACGCGGTCGAGTGCACGCGCGTCCAGCCCTCGCAGGCCCGCCTCCGCATTCGCGAGCGAGCTCGACGGAACCCCGGAGCGACGCGCCAGCTCACGCTGGGAGAGGGCAGCTGTCTGCCGTGCAGTCCTCAGGACGGTCGTCAGATCCACAGGGAACAGGCTGCTCTGCGCACAAGCCCTCGACGAGCGCCGACGTGCCAGATGTGGACAACGGTCAGGGGTTGTGGGCCCGCCGCCTGGCCAACTGCCTCCCGCTGTAGGCAGTTGGCCAGGCAGGAGAGGGGAGCACCTCGAGTCGAGGCCGTTCAGCCGTGATCCGGCCGCGAGGCCCACCGGTCGGCCCGGTCGAAGCATCGGCTGCCCCGAACGGCACGCAGCGGCTAGGCGGCAGCACGCAGCGGCTGCGCGGCGGCACGCAGCGTCAGGCAGGTGCGAGGGGGTCCAGGCCCAGGGCGGGGAAGGTCGCGTGGCGGGTCGCCTCGATGGCGGCGTCGACAGCGCGGGAGAGCCGGTCGGGAGTCGGCTCGGAGTCCGCGGGCTCGGGGGTCCAGGGCTGGTACGCCGGCAGCGCCCCGTCCGTCAGCGAGCGTGGTGCGAGCTCACCGCTCCGCTCGTGGGCCTCGTGCTGCCAGTCGTCGGGGGTCGCCCCGTCGACCGTCGTCCCGGCCGCTTCGGCCAGCAGGTGCGTCCAGGCCCGCGGGACGACCTGCACCGGCTCGTAGCCGCCACCACCGAGGGCCACCCACCTGCCGCCGCAGACCTCGTGGGCGAGGGCGTGCAGGGACTGGTAGGCGGCGCGCTGGCCGTCGACCGACATCATCAGGTGCGCGAGCGGGTCGAGGGCATGGGTGTCGCAGCCGTGCTGGGTGACAAGGACCTGGGGCCCGAAGGCGCGGATGGCCGGCGGGACGACGGCGTGGAAGGCACGCAACCAGCGGGCGTCGTCGGTGCCGGCGGGCAGCGCGACGTTGATGCAGCTGCCGTCGGACTCCTCCGGGAAGCCGGTGCCGGGGAACAGCGTCAGCCCGGTCTCGTGCAGGGAGACCGTCAGCACCCGCGGGTCGTTCCAGAAGGCGGCCTGCACGCCGTCGCCGTGGTGGACGTCGACGTCCACGTAGGCGACCTTCGTGGCTCCCGCCGCGAGCAGCCAGGCGATGGCGACGGCCGGGTCGTCGTACACGCAGAAGCCGGACGCGCGGTCCCGCATCGCGTGGTGGAGCCCTCCGCTGATGTTGACCGCGTGCTCGTGGCTGCCCTCCCAGACGGCGCGCGCCGCGTCGACGGACGCGCCGGTGACCAGGGAGGAGACCTCGTGCATCCGCGGGAAGACCGGGTTGTCGCCGGTGCCGAGGCCCCAGCGCGACGAGGGCAGCTCGCGCTTCACGCCGCTGATGTAGAGCGGGTCGTGGACCAGCTCGAGGGTGTCCTGGTCGGCGATGCCCGGGGGTCGGATGTCGACCCCGTCGAGTGCGCCGACCTGCCGCGCGAGCGACATGGTCAGCTCCAGGCGCAGCGGCCGGAGCGGGTGCGCAGGCCCGAAGTCGTACTCCCCGAAGACGTCGTCCCAGACGACGAGGGTGCTCAC